>JBCCUY010000052.1:0-13817 GCA_039196145.1 Bacteroidota bacterium | reverse complement strand
CTCTACCATGAATTTTTCAAAAAAATTAAGCCATAAAATTAAACATTAATTCCATCCGTGGAATTATAACCCTACGAAATCACTATACATTTAAGGATATATCAAAAAACCATTGAAAAATGTTCGAAAATGTTGATTTTTAGTTCAAAAACCCCATAACGGATTTGGAAAAAGCATCAGTTTTGTAGGTGTTGTTGTGGTCACCAGCAATAATCTTAAGTGTGCTAAGGGGAATAGCTTTTTGGAGCTCCCTTGGATCTCCATTATCCAAGTCCAAATCGCCAGCTATTACTAATACCTTTGAGCCAATCTTCTTCAATTCCGATATACTGGGCGAAGGTTGGTATTTCTGAAGTAAATGGAGAGCTCTGGTGCTGGCACCGACTGAATTGGCATAGTCAACCGCTCCTTTGGTTTCGTCATTTACCTTGCCATCAAAGGCATTCATGAACATAATCCTCCTATCCCATTTTGGGTCCACAAAGTCAATCCCCATTCCACCAAGAACTGCCTTCTTAATCCGATCATCCTTGGTCAGCAGCTCCGCAAGTAAAATACTACCGCGGGAATAACCCACGGCATAAAGGTGGCTTAAACCAAGATGTTCAATAAGTTCCTGTAAGTCCCTGATTTCGGAATTGTTGTCGTATGCCCCATCCTCTTCGGGTCTATCCGATTTTCCATTGCCTCTTAAATCTGGAACTATCACCCTGTATCCAGACTCCAAAAGAACTCCCTTTAAAATTGATTTATTCCACATACTGCCATCGTTGATAAAACCATGAAGCAAAAGCACTGGCATACCCCTACCTTCATCGGTATAGGCAATTTTTGTCTTGTCGAAGGAGATCATGAACTGGGCCTGCGACCTTGTTTCATTCACCAACAAAAAAAGGAGCAAACAAAAAGTATATTTCATGCTGTCAAAAATTAAAACCATCTACGTGTTGCCTTGTAATAGTTGGTGTATGTTTTTCCGAAAAGTGAGGTCAGGGCCTCTTCCTCCCTTTTTATCTGGAAATGATTCATATAATACACAAATCCAGCCGCCAGTAGTGTGTTGAAGGCATTTCCCAATTTAAGTCCCAACGCCATCAATAAAAGTAGCATTCCCAAATACATGGGGTTTCGTGAAATTTTAAAAATCCCACTGGTGACCAACGCACTGCTTTTGTTCAGGTTGATGGGATTAGTCGTTGTCTTCGCCAAAAGAAATTGGAAAATTGCCCCAAATATTATAAAAAGGCCAAGCGCAAAGAGCCCAATGGCCAGTTCCCTTCTCCCAAAAAAATCGAATTTGCCCACAGGTAAAAAACGGTCCAATAGATACATCAGTCCTCCAAAGAAGAGCATGACCAGAGGCGGTAGGACTTTCAATTTCATTACAATCCTGCTTATAGGCCTAAATTACTACATTTGGCCATTACCTAAAAGAGTATTAGCCCTTGAAGATTGTTTTTGCCACCCACAATGCACATAAACTTAGAGAAGTTCAGCAACTTCTTCCTGAGCACATTCAGTTGCTGTCGTTGGACGTTATTGGTTGCATGGAAGAAATCCCGGAGACTGGGTCTACCTTGGAGGAAAATGCCAAAATCAAGGCGGATCACATCACAGAAAAATACGGAATGAATTGCTTTTCCGACGATACCGGCCTTCTCATTGACGCCCTTGAAGGCGCACCGGGAGTATATTCAGCGCGCTATGCGGGAGCACAAAAAAACGCAGTGGACAATATGTCCAAAGTACTAGGCGAGCTCAACGGTATAAGCGAAAGGTCCGCATATTTCAAAACTGTCATACACTTGAATTTAAATGGACAGTGTCATGTATTCGAGGGTAAGGTCCATGGAACCATAACGGAAACTGCCAAGGGCGACCAAGGATTCGGTTACGACCCCATTTTTAAACCAGAGGGTTACCAAAAGACCTTTGGAGAGCTTCCCTCTTCCATTAAGAACAGTATCAGTCATAGAGGTCGAGCCATTCAGAAATTGGTGGCCTTCCTTAAAAACAGAGATAAATAACTACCGCTAAGTAAATTGGTGTACCTTTGCGCCTTTAATAACGCCGCCGGTATGGGCATGGTGTTGCGAGGGGGCTCCAGATGGGTAGTATATATCGCTCTATGCAACACAACATATTTGCGAAATAAGGTATACACCGCTATGACAAAATTTGAAGCCTTGGGGTTGGACAAACCCCTATTGGATGCTATTTCCGATCTAGGATTTGAAACTCCATCCGAAGTACAGGAAAAATCAATCCCAATTTTACTGCAAGAAGAAACCGATTTGGTAGCGCTTGCCCAAACAGGAACCGGGAAGACCGCTGCATTTGGATTTCCCATGATTCAGAAAATCCATGCAGAAAGCAGAACTACACAGGGTCTTATCCTATCCCCTACCCGAGAGCTCTGCTTGCAAATCACCAACGAGCTTAAGCTTTACTCCAAATATGTGAAGGGATTAAGTACCGTTGCTATTTATGGGGGTGCGAGCATCACTGAACAAGCCAGACAAATTAAACGCGGTGCCCAAATTGTCGTGGCCACTCCAGGAAGAATGAAGGATATGATCGGACGGGGAATGGTGGATATTTCCAAAATCGACTACTGCGTCTTGGACGAGGCGGACGAAATGCTCAATATGGGCTTTTATGAAGATATCAAGGACATCCTCTCCAATACACCGGAAGAAAAGTTCACTTGGTTGTTTTCAGCTACCATGCCCAAAGAGGTAGCTACTATTGCCAAAAAGTTCATGCACAAACCCCAGGAAATCACTGTTGGCACAAAAAACGCAGGAGCTTCAACCGTACAGCACGAATATTATGCCGTAGGCGGTAGAGACAGATATGCCGCACTTAAGCGACTTGCAGATGCCAATCCCGGGATTTTCTCCGTGGTTTTCTGCCGGACCAAAAGAGACACCCAGCGTGTAGCTGAAAAACTTATTGAGGATGGCTACAACGCAGGGGCCCTTCATGGGGATCTAAGTCAGAACCAACGGGATTTGGTCATGAACGCTTTCCGAAAAAAACAGGTTCAAATGTTGGTGGCAACGGATGTTGCGGCCAGGGGAATTGATGTAGACGACATTACCCACGTAATCAATTATCAACTTCCGGATGAAATCGAAACCTATACCCACAGAAGTGGCCGTACCGGTCGTGCTGGGAAATCTGGAATTTCAATGGTCATTATTACCCGTTCCGAACAACGCAAAATAAAAGCCATTGAGAAGAAAATCCAACAGCAATTCATCTCCAAAAAAATACCAACGGGCATTGAGATTTGTGAAATCCAGCTCTATCATTTGGCCAATCGCATCAAGGATACCAAAATCAATCCTGAAATTGATAACTACCTCCCCGCCATCAATGATGTTTTGGATGGCATTGATCGCGAAGAGTTGGTGAAAAAAATCGTATCCGTAGAATTTACCCGCTTTTACAATTACTACAGCAAGACCAGGGACCTAAACTCTTCGGATAGCGGAAGGGAACGCAGTGAAAAAGGAGAAGGTGGCAAAGGAAACAAACCTTCTGATGGTTCGGTACGTTATTTCATCAATGTTGGAGAGCGGGATGGTTATGACTGGATGTCGTTAAAAGATTTTTTGAGAGACACTTTAAACCTTGAAAAAGAGGATGTTTTCAATGTGGATACCAAAGACAGTTTTTCTTTCTTCAATACCGAGGCCCGATTGACAGACTTTGTCCTCCAAACCTTTACCGATTTTAAGGTCAAAGGTCGATTCATCAATGTGGAAGTGTCCAAAAACCCGCCTAGCTCTGGTAAGGGAGGGCGAAAGCGAGACAGAAAACGCGGGCATCGAAAAGGCGGTGACAGTCGTTCATTTAAGGGAGGCCGAAGAGGTGGTTCTGGAAAAAGAGGAGGCAAAAAAAGACCTGGCTTCTATTAGTTAATTCTATATTAAATCGTGGTGGACTCCTATTTATTTTTGTTTGTTTAGTACTTTTATGGCTACAAAGATTGCATGAAAAGAGTTCTACTTATATTTTTTTCCTTCGTTTTCCTAAATGGTTTTTCCCAAAGCGAGGACACTTCCCCTGTGCAAGGTGAGTTGGTGGCCAAGGTGGTTAATGCTCAAAGCGGCTTTGCCATGGAAAGTGTACACATTATCAACTTGAACAAGGTGGTTGGTACCATTACCAATCAGGAAGGTAAGTTTACCATTCCAGCTGCTGTGAATGACACACTCTATCTCACTTTTCTTGGTTTTAAGTCTGAAAAAGTTCGGGTAACCAGTGATATGTTCAAATTTGAGGATACCGAAATTGCCTTGACGGAACTTGCCTATGCGCTCGAAGAAGTTATTGTAAGGCCCTATCAACTTACGGGTTATTTGGAGATTGATGTCAAAAATCTACCTATCAACAATGCCTATCAATACAGTATCTCTGGGCTTCAAAAAAGCTATGAAGGGGGCAGCAAAAGTCCGAGTGCCGTGACCAAGGTACTGGGTGCCATTCTAAATCCTGCAGACCTTCTACGGAACTTGTTCGGTAAAAAACCCAGGCAGATGCGGAAACTACAACAGATGAAACAAGATGATGATATCCGCAATCTGTTGGCCTCAAAATTCGACAGGGAAACCCTGACTGAATTGCTGCAACTCGAAAAAGTGGATATTGAGGATATCCTGAACAACTGCAACTATTCAAGGTCCTTTATCAATACTGCGAACGACCTTCAGATTTTGGATGCCATATCCAGCTGCTATGAGGAGTACCGTGTCCTTAATAGAAGATAACACTTATCGGGATTACCCCACCACCTCCTTTTCTTATCAGGATTAAATAAATTTTATTAATCCCAATGCATTTTATAGCTTTAGCTAAAATCCCAAAAAATGAAAAAACTACTTGCTATTATGACCATCATGTCCTTTTTGTTTGGCTGCAAGGAAACGAAAAAACCTTTACCCAAAAATGAGAGTGCTATTGTGGAGGAGGTGCAGAAAAAAGAAGTGCCATTCGTATGGGAAGGTGCGAACGTTTATTTTCTCTTAACGGACCGTTTTAATAATGGAAATCCTGAAAAGGGAGTTCAGTTTGACCAAACCGAGGAAACTGCGGTACTAAGAGGTTTTGAAGGTGGTGATATCCAAGGCATCGCACAAAAGATTGAAGAGGGATACTTTACAGATTTGGGAATCAACGCCATATGGTTTACCCCAGTGGTGGAACAGATACACGGGGCCACTAACGAAGGTACGGGGAACACTTACGGTTATCACGGTTATTGGGCCAAGGATTGGACAGCCATAGATCCAAATTTTGGGACCCGAAAGGATTTGGAAAAATTGGTAAAAACCGCGCACTCCAAAGGGATTCGGGTGCTACTGGATGTTGTGCTCAACCATACAGGACCCGTAACCGATATAGATCCAGTTTGGCCTGAAGAATGGGTCAGAACAGGACCTAATTGCGAATTTACCACCTATGAAAATACTACCGCCTGCACCCTTGTGGAAAATCTTCCAGATATTTTAACCGAGTCGGATGCTCCCGTAGAGTTGCCTGATGCACTGTTGGCAAAATGGAAAGATGAGGGAAGATTAAGCCAAGAGTTGGACGAACTGCAATTGTTCTTTGAGCGTACTGGATATCCGAGGGCACCACGTTTTTATATTATCAAGTGGTTGACGGATTATATCAATGATTTTGGCGTTGATGGTTTTCGTGTGGATACCGTAAAGCATGTTAATGAAAATGCTTGGTCCGATTTGTACAAGGAAGCTACCTACGCTTTTGAGACCTGGAAGAAAAAACACCCTGATCAAATATTGGACGACACCCCATTTTATATGGTTGGGGAAGTCTACAATTATGGGATTACCGGGGGGCGTGAATTTGATTTTGGGGATAAAAAAGTGGATTTCTTCAATTTTGGGTTCAAGAGCCTGATCAATTTTGATTTAAAGGTGGATGCCAAAAAAGACTATGAGACTATCTTTAAAAAATACAGTCGATTGCTCAATACCAAATTGAAAGGGAAAAGTGTCCTGAATTATCTCACTTCCCATGATGACGGCAGCCCGTTCGACAAGGAACGAGAAAAGCCAATATATTCCGCCAACGTTTTACTGCTGACTCCAGGTGCTTCACAGGTATATTATGGTGACGAAACGTCCAGAAGCCTGATTGTTGAGGGAACCGAGGGCGACGCAACTTTGAGGTCATTCATGAATTGGGAAGAACTTGATAGTCTGCCCGAAATCCAAAATGTCCACAAACATTGGCAAAAATTGGGACAGTTTAGAAGAAACCACCCAGCCATCGGGGCCGGCAAGCACAAAAGACTTGCTAAATCGCCTTACGTATTCTCAAGAACCTATACGGATGGGGAATACAAGGACAAGGTCGTTGTTGGACTGGATTTGCCCAAGGGCAAGAAGTCCCTTTGGGTAAAGGGATTCTTTGGTGATGGCACAAAATTATACGATACCTATTCCGAGACAGAGGTTATGGTAACCAAAGGTCGTGTGACCTTGGATAATGATTTTGATATAGCCTTATTGGAGCTGGCCGAGTAATGAAGACTAGTTCATCTAGCCCCTGGAATGTAGCGCAATCCTGTTGCCTTCCGTGTCAAAAAATACACCCATAAAGCCCACTTCAGGACTTATTTGGGTTTTCGGCTTCAGGATTTCTCCACCCGCGTCTTCCACGCGATTCAGTTGATGTTGAACATCCTCGCTGGAAAAGTAAACCAATACCCCCTCTTTTTTGCTAGGGGTATACCAATCCGGCTGAAGAATCAAAGAGCCACTTGCCCCTGCTTTCCCTTCTGCCCATGGAAACCAACCCATTAGGGTACCTCCGAAATCCTGAATCTGAATGTCAATTTCAAAAACGGTATCGTAAAACCTTTTGGCCCGGTCCATATCCAATACGGGAATCTCGAACCAGCCCACCATGTTCTGTTCCATCTTTTTATCTTTCCAAAAGTGTTTTCAGGCTTGAAAGTCCTTCCTCAAAATCACCCCCAACGGCCTTGTCCATATTCATAAAAAGCATCATAATGCTGACAGGAAATTTATTTTTCCCCGAAAAGCCCCAGGTTACCTTGGTCTTGCTTTCTCCTATAGCCTCAGTCGTCAAATAAGCATCTGACGTTGATTTCCATGGCTTAAGAAATCGAAGCTCGGATTCGATTCGCTCCCCATCCACGATCTTTTTGAGTTCCTGTTCTCCTTCGCCCACTTCTTTATTACCGTTCCAATAACTCGTCGCTCCAACCTCACCGTCAGTTCCAGTGAATTTCTTTTCCATATTGGGATCCTTCTTGGCCCAAGGTGACCATTCATCATGATTTTTTAGATATCTGAGGTTATCAAAAACCACCGCTTTGGGATGGTCAATTTCAATAGATCTTGAAACATTATAGGTTTTGGGCGCAATTATGGCCAAAATAAGTACAAGCAGGACTATTCCTGCCAAAATGTAGAGTAGTGTGGTCATTTTGTTGTTATTTGGTTACCCTACAAAATACAAAAAACTTTATTTGTCAAGGTATCTACTGATAATACCTTCCACATCCTTGATTGATTTTTTGGTCCAATCCAATCGTTTTTCCAGGATTTCAATATCCGATAATTGCCATGCTAAATTGGATTTTCTAAGCTTATTTGTCAGTTCATGGATAATAATGGCCGCACAAACCGAAATATTTAAGCTCTCGGAAAAACCCACCATGGGCACTTTTAGAAACCCATCTGCCTTTTGCATCACCTCTTCGCTCAACCCTTCTTTTTCGGTACCGAAGAACAGGGCGGTTTTGGAATTGATTTCAAAATCACCCAACATGCTCGAATTTGTATGTGGTGTTGTTGCTATGATTTTATAACCTCGGTCCTTCAGTTCAGAAACACAATCCGAGGTATTCTGGTACCGGTACACATCTACCCATTGCTCGGCTCCCACCGCAATGTTTTTGTCTAACCGTTGTCCAAAACGGTCTTCTACAACATGGACTTCCTGAATACCGAAGGCATCGCAACTACGGATAACCGCACTGGTGTTGTGTAGTTGGAACACATCTTCTATGGCTATGGTTAAATATTTGGTACGATTGCCAAGCACATGCAAAAACCGCTGCTTCCGATCCTGAGTCAAAAAGGTCTCCAAATATGTCAGTAAATCATCCTGAAACATCACGAACAAGATAGCAAAATTTGAATTTCATATTTTTAAGTCCAAATGGAGACCAAACAAAAAATTGTAGTACTAACAGGAGCGGGAATGAGCGCCGAAAGCGGATTAAAAACCTTTCGTGATTCCAATGGGTTATGGGAGGGGCATGATGTCATGGAAGTTGCCTCTCCGCAAGGTTTTGCCAATAATCCGGAATTGGTGTTGGAATTTTACAACCAAAGAAGAAGGCAACTTTTGGAGGTGGCCCCAAACGATGGGCATAAGGCATTGGTGGCACTTGAAGACCGCTATGAGGTAAATATCATTACCCAAAACGTAGATAATTTGCACGAACAGGCAGGAAGCTCACAGGTGCTTCACTTACATGGGGAGTTGTTCAAAGTCCGAAGTACTGTAAATGAGCATCACGTTTTGGACTGGAAAACAGATTTGGTCTTGGGTGATTTGGATGAAAATGGGCATCAACTTCGTCCTCACATCGTATGGTTTGGAGAAATGGTCCCCATGCTCCAAAATGCCGTGGAAATTACGGTAACAGCAGATGTATTGATTATTATTGGCACCTCCATGCAGGTATATCCCGCTGCCAGTTTAATAGATTATGCCCCAAAGGGAATCCCGATTTATTTCATTGATCCCCGGCCAAGTGTTGCCTTGGGTACTTATCCCAATTTAACCGTCATGCCAATGACCGCCACCGAAGGAGTTCCTGCTCTAGCGGGCCAGCTGCTCGGTAACTTTCCCTGACTTTCTTGGCTCAATCCATTGGTAGTTGTTTTTGCTCTTCCGTCAATCGTGCATCTCCATGGGTCCAAGTATATTCGTTTAAGGGCATCTCCCCTTCTTCCACCTCTTATATGAGTTCGTCCATTTTATGGTCTTTCTTCTTCAAGGAGTAGTTTTCCCAATCAGAGAAATCCAAATGTTCCTTTCCCTCTTCAATATGATGATCTATCCAATAGGAAATCGGAGCTGTATTATTACTCCGTATGGTCGCTATGATAATCATAACAAGTGTTTTCCAGAATTTGGGTCACTTGGGCATCTGGTTGGGTATCCGCTTCGAACGCCGCTATGCACTCCCCTGAGGCGGTGTTTTTTTCCGGTTGATAGAACTACATGGCAACGAGAGACACCAAGAGCGCAATTCCTATTTTTTTTTGCTATTTTCATCGTATTAGGTGTTCTTGTAAAAAAAAAGCGTTTAGTGACAGAAGGACAACTACATACCGCATTAAATTCAGGTCGACTTTCCAAGGTGCGAATCGATGGACTTGTATCCCAACTCGAAGGGCATCCCGAACTTACGGGCAAATTGCTACATGAGGTTTTTCTTCAAGATAAATCCGATTCTTTTAATGCCAGTTGGGTGTTGGACCATTTGATGCGTAAACAACTGGTCTACCTTTTGCCCCATATGGATGCCTTTGCGAAAGGGTTATCCACCTTGACCAACGAGTCCGCCATTAGGCCTATGGCCCATACTTGTGAAATGCTCTGTGAAGCCTATTTCAAAATTAAAGATCCCGTTTTTACGAAGCATATTTCCGATGCCCATTTAGAACGAATTATGACCGCTTGTTTCGATTGGTTTATTGGTTCCCATAAGGTGGCTGCCAAAGTCTTTACCATGAGTAGTCTGTACTATTTAGGAACTAAGTTTAATTGGGTCCACCCAGAACTGAAGCAAATTTTGGAAGATACTATTTCCCAAGGTACGGCCGGTTATAAAAATAGAGGCAAAAAAACCTTGGACAAGCTGATCCAATTAGGGTATTAAACTTGGGGAGTTTAAGTATCTTTGCCCTTTCAAAAAAAAGACCATGCCAGTAAATCAACTCAACGCCATTTCACCCATTGATGGTAGATATCGAAACAAAACCGAAGCTCTTGGATACTATTTTTCGGAAGAAGCCCTCATCAAATACCGGGTTCGTGTTGAGATTGAGTATTTTATCGCACTTTGCGAAATTCCACTACCGCAACTAAAAGATTTTGACACCTCCCTTTTCCCAAAACTCCAAAATGTCTACCTCGATTTCAATGCAGAAGATGCTTTGGCGATAAAGGAGATAGAAAAGA
This sequence comes from Bacteroidota bacterium, assembly GCA_039196145.1. Taxonomy (GTDB): domain Bacteria; phylum Bacteroidota; class Bacteroidia; order Flavobacteriales; family Flavobacteriaceae; genus Flagellimonas. Next base: position 3,551 of record JBCCUY010000052.1, on the reverse strand, counting down.
CCACCAATCATGATGTCAAGGCAGTAGAGTATTTTATCAAACAAAAGTTTGATGAACTTGGGCTACAGCAATTCAAGGAATTCATCCATTTTGGACTGACCTCCCAGGACATTAACAACACCGCCATTCCCCTTTCCATAAAAGAGGCCATGAACGATGTTTATGTCCCGCTGTATTTTGAAGTTTTTGAAAAACTGAAGGCGTTGGCCACTGAATGGGCCAACATTCCCATGCTGGCCAGAACCCATGGACAACCAGCCTCCCCTACCCGTTTGGGCAAGGAAATCGATGTTTTTGTGGAACGATTGAAAGAGCAGTTCAATTTGCTCAACGATATCCCAAGTGCAGCAAAATTTGGAGGAGCTACAGGAAATTACAATGCCCACAAAGTGGCATATCCCGACACAGATTGGAAAGCTTTCGGACAAAAATTTGTTCAGGAAAAACTTGGCTTGTACCATTCTTTCCCAACAACCCAAATAGAGCACTACGATCATATGGCCGCCCTTTTCGACTGCTTGAAGCGTATCAATACGATTTATATTGATTTGGACCGGGACATATGGACCTATATCGCAATGGATTACTTCAAGCAAAAAATTAAAAAAGGAGAGGTAGGCTCTTCGGCAATGCCGCATAAAGTGAACCCAATTGATTTTGAAAATTCCGAAGGTAATCTAGGGCTGGCCAATGCCCTATTCGAGCATTTGTCCGCTAAATTGCCCGTATCCCGTTTACAGCGTGATCTCACGGACAGTACTGTTCTAAGGAATGTTGGCGTTCCCTTTGCCCATACCCAAGTGGCACTACTTTCCACCCTCAAAGGGCTAAACAAGTTGGTTTTGAATGCCCAAAAATTTGAACAGGACTTGGAGGACAATTGGGCCGTAGTAGCAGAGGCCATTCAGACCATCCTTAGGAGAGAAGGGTATCCCAATCCCTATGAGGCTCTAAAAGGATTGACGAGGACGAATGAGAGAATCACCCAAGCTTCAATTTCGGATTTCATAGACACTTTGGAAATTTCATCTGAAATTAAAACTGAACTTAAAAAAATAACCCCAGCAAATTATACCGGGGTTTAAATTCTTGTTTTCTAGAAAGTCTTATCCTTCCTTATGAATTTCCACAGAATGTGGGTAAGGAATTTCAATTCCAGCCTCATCTAGGGCCAATTTGCAATTCTCATAGGTTGAGAAGTAGACGTCCCAGTAATCCTCTGGTTTGCAAAACGGGCGTACCGCAAAATTGACCGAGCTATCTGCCAATTCCATTACATTAACAGATGGTTCAGGATCCCGTAGGACCTGAGGATTGGAGGTAAGCACATTCATCAACACCTCTTTGGTCTTTTTGATATCTTCCCCATAGCCAACGCCAACCACCGTATCAACCCTAATCTTGCCCTCAGCCGTATAGTTCACGATGTTGCCATTCGCCATGGCACCGTTTGGCACAATGGCCAACTTATTTTCCGGGGTGGTGAGTTTGGTGGTAAAAATCTCTATTTCCTTGACAACACCCAATACGCCTTGCGCCTCAATTAGGTCTCCAATACGGTAAGGCTTGAATATCATCAGCAGTACCCCACCAGCAAAATTGGACAGTGAACCTTGCAAGGCTAGACCTATGGCCAAACCGGCTGCTGCAATAACTGCTGCAAATGTAGTTACATCCACCCCTAGTCTGGAGATAACCAAGATGATTAGGAATACTTTAAGCGACCATGAAATAAGGTTGAGCAAAAACCTTTGCAAGGACTCGTCATACTTGCTTTTTGCCATAACTTTCCTAGTGCCGGAAATAATTCTTTTAATAACCCATGAACCCACAATATAAATGAGGATGGCCGTCACCAGTTTGGGACCAAATTCTTTGGCAAGGTCCAAACCATAGTTAATCCATTCTTGTGCTTTTTCCATTTGACTTAATTGATTTTGTTAGTGTTTTCCTTGTGAGACACTAAGATAACAAGAAGGTCACAAAATTGGCAGTACGGGAATTCTTTGGACAAAAAAAATCCCGATGATTTAGCTCATCGGGATTTTGATATAAAACTGTGGGTCGTTTAGCCCTTCAAAAACTCACCTATTTCCCCTAGGCCCTCTCCCTTATAATCCGATTTCTGGATAGCCTGCATCAATTGCACAATGTGGGCCGGGTTCATGTCCTTGCCTAAAACACGGACCAGTGCAAAGCCTTTATCACTGCTGTCACCATAAATGATTACCTCATCAATGGCGTCTTCGTCACCAATGTACTTGATGACCCCCTTGCCGTATTGCGAATTGATTTTCATCAGTTCCACAAAATCGCCCCCCTTCAAAATCTCTTTAACCTTGGTTTTTTCGATCTTGTATTCTTCAGCGTTATCCTCTGTCTTCTTAAAGGCCAGCAAATTAAACTTGCGCAAGGATTCTATCGCCTCGGACTGGGTTTCGGTTAAATCCACCCCATCCATTTTCAAAATACTAGCGGGTAGGTCTATGGCAATAAAATTGGGATTTTCCGAATTGTCCACATAATACTCCTGCAGACTTTGTTGGGACGAGCAGGAAGCGAGAAGTACCGCAGCTGCAACCCAAATACTTTTAATGACATGTTTCATTTGTTCTATTTTTTTAGCGACTTTCGTCTTAAGGTCATTATTCTCTTTCATCAATTTTGTGAAGCCCTTTGTGCAAATCCATTTTTTTGGTCAAAGCCCCAACCTTGGTGAGGTCTATATCCCCTGTCATGGTCAATAGGACAGTTTCAAAATGGTAATCGTGCTTCCGGTGCTTCTTTTCCTCAATCCCGGTTGCAAACATAAGCAACTCTGCCACATGATCATCGTCCTTTCCATTTCGCACATAAAACCTAAGGTTGGTGTCCCCATCCCTTACTTTCATGAGCTCTTCCAATTTGGATGACCTCACATATTGCTTCATGGTTGCGGCCATATCTGCCGCCGCTCCTTCATCTTCAGACATAAAAACCTTTATGTTGTTGATGCTTCTTGCAATGTCCACACATTCCTGGCTATCCACATCATCGTCGTATTCCATCATTTTTGCCACTATGTTCAACATTCCTTTATTGATGGTAACGGATCCTATTCTTTCCGAATCCTCGAACTTGTCGAATATCGATTGAGAGATTCCTAAATAAGGTAGCATCGCCACCATTATCAATGTTACTATTCTTTTCATTTCTGATTGTTTTTGATTGATGTTGTACTTAAAATTATGGCCGAGAGTTTCCCCACGGCCACCTATTGATTATTGTTTCTTTCCCGCCTTGTTCAATTCCTTCGGCAAATTCATTTTATTGGTCAATGAATTGATCTTGTTTAGATCAATGTCACCAGTAAGGGAAAGCAATACGGTCTCAAATTTTCTGCCATCGGCTTCCATATCTTTCAAACCGGTGACGAACATGAGCAATTCACTAACATGGTCGTCATCCTTTCCTTCCTTTATATAGAATTTTACATTGGCATCCTTGTCCTTCACCCGCATCAATTCTTCCATTGTGGCAGACTTCAGGTACCGTTGTACTGAAGATTTCAT
>JBCCUY010000051.1:0-14047 GCA_039196145.1 Bacteroidota bacterium | reverse complement strand
CTTTTATAAATGGTCCATCTTGGCAAGTATCAAGAAGGAATGAAAGGAATATTTTGGATTATTTTTGAGTAAATTCTTCTTGTATGGATGATGAAACTTTTCTTCGCCTAAAGGCATTTTTCCCCCAAGTTATTATGACCGCAGAAGAGGAACATCATTTTAAATCGCTTTGGTCGGTAAAGGAGTTTAACCAATACGACCTTATCACCGAAGCCGGGGGCATTGAAAGGTATTTTTATTTTGTGCTCGATGGAGTCCAGGCCATCTATATCTTAAATGAAAAGGGCGAGAAGGTGGTCTTAGGATTCTCGTATGCGGGAAGTCCGTCCGGGGTATTCGACTCCTTCATCAAACAAGAACCTTCGCACAGTTTTTTGGAGGCCTTAAAGCCCTCCAAGCTTTTGGCCATTTCCCTCAAGGACTATCAATCCCTCTTTGAAAAACACTCCCAGTTCTATGTTTGGGGGCATCAGTTTTTCCAAAATATTCTTTTCGGACGTTTGCATCGCGAAGCGGAAATCCTGACCCTTTCTGCAGAGCAACGCTATATTGCTTTTATGCAACGTTGCCCTGACGAGCTAAAGGTGATTCCACAAAAATATTTGGCCTCCTACCTCAACATGACACCCGAGACATTTAGCCGATTGCGTTCCTCGGCTTCGTATTGAAAGACTTCTCGATACTAAATTCCTTCGGAATTTAACTCGAAGTGACGGCCCAAGGAAAGCTTCCGTCAGTTTGAGTGATTTTCTGTCAGGTCGAGCGCAGTCGAGACCTAATTCGGGAAACAAGTCTTAAATGACTTCTCGACTGCGCTCGAAGTGACAACTTAGCTATTTAAATGCTTAACTATCTGTTCCTGAAACTCTGGTATCACCTCCGTTTCAAACCACGGATTCTTGTTCAACCAAAATCGGTTACGGGGCGAAGGGTGTGGCAGCACAAAATAGTTGGGGAGGTAGTTTTCAAAATTTCGGACCGTTTCGGTGAGATTGCGTTCGCGTTTAGCTTCCAAGTAATGTTTTTGGGAGTACTGCCCTATCAAAATGGTGAGTGCAATGTTTGGCATCTTGTCCAACAATTGTTGGTGCCATTGTGGGGCGCATTCGGGTCGGGGCGGCAAATCGCCAGATTTTCCTTTACCGGGATAGCAAAAACCCATGGGCATTTGGGCAATCTGGGTCTCATCATAAAAGGTTTCATCGGTAACACCCATCCATTTTCTAAGCTGTTTCCCACTTTGGTCGTCCCATGGCACACCTGTTTTATGCACTTTAGTGCCCGGCGCATGGCCTATGATCAAAATTTTTGCATCAGAGTGGGCTGCTACAATGGGTCGCGGACCCAATGGAAGGTTCGCTGCACATACTTCACACTTACGAATATCTGAGAGCAATTGTTTCATAAAATCAAATGGAATTTACCAAAAACAGGAAACACCCCAACATAACGCTGAGGCATTTCATCACACAACCTATCATGGAAAAGACTCCTTCGGTATAAACTTCAGAGGTGCTTTATTCACTCAATTCCGGTTTATGAAGGCTCACCACAATCAGCACAGCAGCGCCATTTATCCAATAATAATATCCATCCAATCCTTTAAAGGACAGCACAAAGGGCGCCAAGATAAATACAACGGCGACCGAAAAATCTACCAATAAATGATATTTGTAGGGAACTACCCTAAATACGCCAAGGTGGTGGTCTGTCAATAGGGTCAGTACCAGGGCTGCCACACCCACGGCAACTGAAAGTTGCAATGCCAATGGATTGGAACTTCCCAAGCCCAACAAAAAGGGCAATACCATCAATGCGATTGCCACGGGATAGTCCAAAAATGCGTGTATTCTTTTTGTAACGAATTTCATAATCTTGAATTTTAGCTTGTAATTACGGGGCAAATTTCCGACACCTTAGGCCACCAGTTACTACAAAAAAGACGCTTGTTCTTGTACTTTTTAGGAATGGAATTCAGACGGAGTGATTCCAGTCTGATGCTTGAAGAAATTGGAGAAATGATTGGGTTCCTCAAAACCCAGCTGTAGGGAAACCGCCTTGACCGATTCTCCTTCACGAAGCAGTCGTTTGGAGGTACGGATAATCTCATTCCGAACTAAACGCCCCAGGGAATTGTTCATTTTGGCGCGTGTTTTCTTGGAAAGTGCCTTGATGGATAGGTTCATTTTATCCGCATAAAACCCGAGCGATCTTTGCTCCTTGTGGTGCTCTTGTATCAATTGTAATAGATCTTCAACAAAGGAATCCTTTTTATCAAAATCGAAGTTGTTGCGGAAGTCGGTTGGGGAATAACCTGTTTGTTTTTTGAAAAGTCGATTGAAATAGGCCGGGTCTTTGAACCCCAAATCATAGGACACCTCCTGAACATTTTTATCGGTAAAGGCCAGTTCTTTTTGGCTTTCCACCAATTTTTTGTTCGTGAACAATCGTTTTATGGTGATGCCCAGTTTATCCTTGACCAAGGCATGCGCCTTATACCCATTGTCCCGCACTATGGTCTCAAAATCTTTGTTGGTAAGCTGGTTCTGATATTCCTGGTCAATGACCTCTTTAATATCAAAAATGATCTGGTATTCGTCCTTGCTGGCATTGAATGGGTTCTGCCAATGCCATTGTTTTAGAGAGACGTCTATAATCTCTGCTGAATTGGGTTCAAATAGGGTTTCCGAAAGGTATTTTTGGCATTCGTCGCATTCCTTAAAATCGATATAGCCCAAGGAAATCAGATGCTTAAATAATACCCGTACCTCTTTGTTCTGGAATAGTTCCTTGCTTGGAAATTCAATGGTGCGCACCACAAAATCCTCGGAAAGGAACTTAATGTATTGGCCCTTTTCCAAATAAATGGCCTTGTCCTGCCAGTTGCTGTAGTTCTTAAAATCGACCTGAATGCTTCCTGAACCGGATAAAATGTGGAATAGGGTATACTGGTTGATGAAGTACACCTTGTTGATTTCCGGAATTAGTTTTTGGACCATGGTCAGTGCAAACAAAGTAGCCTTAACTTGGTCGAAATCAAACCACAAAGCTAACGAGGTCAATCATCTAAATCCCTTACCAAAGAGGAGAAAAGTTCCGAGGCTTTTGTAAACTTCAATTTGGAGGTGGGTTGCCCGGCCCAATAGGCTATTAGGTCCATACTTCCACGTTCAATATACTTTTTGCGTAAAGGTGCTAAAAAAGAGCTCTGTAAGGGGTAAGGCGCTACTTCGGTTTTGGTGTGGTCATCCACAAACTTCGATTGGATCACCCTACCATACCGCCCGGTAAAAACCTTGGTTAAAGTGGTGGTATAGCCCGTCTCTGAAAATAATCGCTTCTTATGATGTTGTGGGGCTCCAGATTCCTCGGTCGCCAAAAACACTGTTCCCAATTGCACTCCTGAAGCACCCAAAACAAACATCTTCCTGATATCATTGGAAGTGGTAATACCGCCTGCCGCAATGACCGGTATCCTCAATTTTTCGACCACCTGTGGAAGTAATTCACTTGTTTCCAAAAAGGACTTGGCATTGGGCTCCAAGAACGCGGCCCTATGCCCACCAGCCGCATTTCCGGTAGCTATCACCGAATCTGCCCCACCCGCTTCAATATATTCTGCTTCATCCACCGTTGTGGCAGTAGCAATGATCTTGCTTCCTCCCTTTTTAAGTTCTTTGATTACATCCGCATTGGGCAACCCAAAAATAAAGCTGGCCACTGGAGGTTTGGATTTTATAACTGCTTCTATCTGCTCGTCATAATTCGGCGCATGGGTTGATATTTCTTTTGGCACTTGCAAACCTTCCTTTTCAAACAACGGTAAAAAAGGTTGCTGTACAGCCTCAAAATCCGCTGGTGTGAATGACTTTATGGGGTCATTTTTGAGCGGTACCCAAAGATTCAAGGCATATGGTTTCCCTGTTCGTTTTTTGATTTCGTCACTTATCTGGACTATTTCGTCAGGTTGATAGGCATTCAGCCCAAAAGATCCCATTCCACCCAAATTGGATACCGTTGAAACCAGTTTGGCAGTAGAAAATCTACCGCCAAACGGCCCCTGTATTATAGGGTAATCAATTTCCAAAAGTTCAGATACTTTGGTTCTATTCCACATGGGCAAAAAGTTTGTTCACTATGGACCACTTTCCATCTACATAGTACAGCGACAGAAAGTCATAGTAGTTATAGCCCAACATGGGCAAATGGGCTTTTACCATGGCCAATCTACCTATAATTTCCATTCCCACTATCTCCATTCTAAAATTCTCTCCAAGGTCCTTAGGGCTTTTTCTTTGTTTTACCGATTCCAGGTACGGGTCCATTTCCCTTTCGTAGGGTTCTCCTTTTATGTCGCCATAGAGCATAGCATTTTTGCTAAAAGCGCTTTCCAAAAGGTTGGTGTCACCGCTGTAGATCCCATTAAAATAATCGAATACCACGGCCTCTATTTCTTTGTTTTTATCTCCAAACATAGCCCTTGGTTTAAATTGCGTGTCCGATCGTATGTCCTCCGGCCACATTGATGGTCTCGCCGGTCACAAAATCAGCTTGTGCCAAATAGTACGCTGTTTCCGCAACCTCATCCGCTTCCCCAATTCGGTTCAACAAATGTAATCCGGCAAGGCTATCGGCGTCTTCTACTCCAATTTTTCCCTGCAACGGACTTCTAATGATTCCAGGGGAAATCGTATTTATCTTGATGTTGTCCTTGCCATACTCTGCGGCCAACTGTCGGGTAAAGGTATGTATGGCTCCTTTGCTGGATACGGCAGCACTTGCCGGAAACCCAGAAATGGCATGGTCCACCAATACGGTTCCTATATTAATAATGCTCCCCCCCTGCTGTTTCAGCATTTGGGGAATCACGGCCTGACTCGTGTAATAGGTTCCCTTAAAGTTGGTGGTGAGGTAACGGTCTAAATCGGTTTCCTCTACTTCCAAAAAAGGTTTGGGATGAAATACCCCCGCATTGTTGATCAATACATCCACTGAACCAAATTTGTCCAACGCCGCCTGCACCAATGCTTTTCCAGTGCTTTTTTGGCCCACATCTCCGCTTACGGTTATGGCATTGGATGGGCTTCCCAAATCTTGATAGGCCTTTTCCAATCGTTCTGGACTATTGGCATTCATGACCACATGGGTTCCTTTTTCAATAAATAGCTTCGCTATGGCATATCCAATCCCAGTGGAAGCTCCTGTTACAATTACTGTTTTTTCCTTCATTTTAGTGTTGCTTTTTTTAATTCTCCATATTGTTCTCCGCGCACTCCCCAGTTATCTATATGTACCTCGTCTATAACTATATGCGTAGTTGCTGGGTCTTTGTCCAAAACATTGACCAAAAGATCTGTTACTCCTTGAATGAGTTTTCTTTTTTGTTCTGAGGTGACACCTTCATCGGTCACCTTAATGTTTACATAAGGCATTTTGTATTCATTTAAAAACAGGACAAAGTTGGGCCGAAGACAGGCCAAATGAAATGAGCTATCTCACTAATTTGGAGTGATGTATGTCACAAATAGAAATGTACAGTCTAATACAAACGACTGAGCGTTTCACGGGAGACTCCCAAATAGGAAGCGATCATTTTCTTGGATACCCTTTGAATGATATTTGGATATTGGCCGCACATAAGCTCGTAGCGCTCTTTGGCCGTGTTTTTGAGTAAGGAAAGTACGCGGTTCTGGGAAGCGATATAGCCCAATTTGGTTTTTCTAGCCCAGAATTGTTGCATTTTGTGAAGCTCGTCACTGAGCTTTTCCCGATTGTCTTTGGTAATACAGAGCAGTTCGCAATCCTCAAGACAATCCACATAGATTTGCGTTTTCATGCCTTTTTCAAAGGCTTGGTAATCGGTGATCCACCAATCTTCAACTGCGAATTGGATGATGTGTTCCTTCCCAAGTTCATCCAGGACATACGCTCTTAAGCAACCCTTTATCACCCAGTATTCATTGGTGATCCACTCCCCTTCCTCCATTAGGTATTGGTGCTTTCGTTTGTTCATTGGGGTAAAGTGGCTTAGGATAAAGTCGAATTCCCCATCCTCCAATGAGACCACTTCTTCAATATGTCTTCGTAAGGGATGCATACTAAAACGAATTCTATTTTTTACCTCCTACCACAATTACAAACTCCCCTTTGGGCGGTTTTTGAGTGAAATGATGTATTAGTTCAGTTAAAGTTCCCCGTACGGTTTCCTCATACATTTTAGTGAGTTCACGAGAAACGGAAACTGGCCTTTCCTCTCCGAAGAACTCGGCAAAATGGGTCAGGGTCTTGATTAATTTATGTGGTGATTCATAAAACACCATGGTACGGGTTTCATCGGCCAACAGCTTTAGACGGGTTTGTCTCCCCTTTTTAACCGGAAGAAATCCCTCAAAAACAAAACGGTCATTGGGCAATCCACTATTGACTAGGGCCGGCACAAAAGCCGTTGCTCCGGGAAGACACTCCACCTCAACCCCTTCTTGCACGCAGGCTCGTGACAGTAAAAATCCCGGGTCGGAAATTGCGGGAGTTCCCGCATCAGAGATGAGGGCAATATAAGCTCCACCCTTTAGTTTCTGGACCAAGGATTCAACCTGTTTGTGCTCATTGTGCATGTGGTGGCTCTGCAATGGGGTTTCGATTTCGAAATGCTTTAGCAATTTGCCGCTGGTCCGGGTGTCTTCGGCCAGCACGAGGTCAACTTCCTTTAGCACTTTTAGGGCCCGCAAGGTGATATCCTCTAAATTTCCAATAGGTGTTGGAACCAAAATCAATTTTCCCATGCCGTAAAGTTACGGTCTTACTCGTTTTCCAGTGAAATAAGAGGTCAGCACAAAAATAACACCCAAAAGGGCTCCTATATGTTGTCCATCACTAATCATATAATGAGCAAAAAATGCCAAAACGGTATTGAAGAAAAACCCCGCATAGGCCCACTCTTTCAACATTTTTGAAAAACTGCCCCAAACAGCGATCAATCCCAAAATTTTGGCGATGGCCAATGGATAAATAAGATAGGTAGGGTAGCCCATGGCTTCAAAAAAACCCCTTATGGCCTCGTTATTAAAAAAATAATTATAAACGGAAAAAATCATCAAGGCTGTCAATAAAGATGTAGACAGCCAAAATGCAATCTTAGTAATTTTCATGTGTGTGTTTTTAGGAAGTGTCTTCCTAAAAATAGGAAAAGTAATCGGAACAGGTATTAAGCAAACCTTCTTTCGATCAATGCCATAAATCGGGCCTCATAATCCTCTTTGCCCTCCCAATTGTTGTATTCCGGTTTCACCATGTTCGCAATAAAGGCTATGGACCTTTCTTCAGTATCGATGGTGTTCAATTGGGACAATACCCGATTATAATCGTTCATGTCCTCATTAAAAAGGTGCTTTACAAATGCCAGTTTATCATTGAGTCCAACCTGCAGTTCTTTAACAAAGGCATCGTTTATGGATTTGCCACCGTTGGTTTCCTTTTCCTGGCCCGAAAGGATTTCCTTTTCATTCTTCATATAGTCGGGCTTGGCCACAAATTCGGTAAACACATGTTCCACAGCAGTTTCCGTGGGCATTTCCGAAACCATGTCCTTGATAGTATCCATTCCCGGTACCATAATGTCCTCTTCATGCGGATTGTTTTCTGGTACGGATATGTTGCCGCTCAATACCGCATTGGCCATTTTTTCAAAACGTGTTGCGATGACGTTCTTGGAAACATCCACCTCCACATCGCTTAATTTCTCATCTATAAACTTCAGCACGGCCAATTTCTCGTAAATCTCCTTGGCCTTATCATACAATTCCGTAAGCTCTCTATCTTCTCTTGAAGTAATAATGTCCGTGGACAACTTTATCAACTCCTCCCTTAATTTCCTTATCATTGCTTCAAATCTTTACTATAAATTTAAACCGATTTTGTTAATGTCCTTACGAACAAAAGGTTAAATTTTAACCTAAAGGCAAGGCATATTTTTTTAGTAGTTTTGTGTTTCCTTTAATTAAAACGAAAAAACTACCCAATTTCGTTCAAAAGTACAGTATGTTTCTCGAAAACACGGTCAACCCCAAGGAACAATTCGGATGGATAGAGGTTATCTCCGGTTCTATGTTCTCCGGAAAGACCGAAGAACTTATAAGGCGTTTGAGACGTGCACAATTTGCCAAGCAGAAGGTGGAAATCTTCAAACCCATTGTGGATACACGGTATCACGAGGATATGGTGGTCTCCCACGATGCCAACGAAATACGGTCTACCCCTGTTCCTGCGGCGGCAAATATCCGGTTGTTGGCCGATGATTGTGATGTGGTCGGCATTGACGAGGCTCAATTCTTTGATGACGAAATTGTTACGGTGTGCAACGATTTGGCCAACCGTGGGGTCCGTGTGGTGGTTGCAGGCTTGGATATGGACTTTAAAGGAAATCCTTTTGGCCCTATGCCCGCGCTTATGGCCACCGCGGAGTACGTGACCAAGGTGCACGCCGTATGCACCAGAACTGGAAACCTGGCCAACTACAGTTTTAGGAAATCTAATGATGACAATCTCGTTCTATTGGGGGAAACAGGAGAATATGAGCCCTTGAGCAGAGCTGCTTTCTACAAGGCCATGCTTAAGGAAAAAGTAAGCCAAATGGACGTTGACGCCGAAGAAGTGGATGCCAAAAAGAAGACCGCAGATGGGTAAGATTGGTGAGACAACCCTGGAAATAGACCTTTCCGCCCTTGAGCATAACTACCGCTATCTAAAATCCAAAATAACAGCTAACACAAAATTTTTGGGCGTGGTAAAAGCTTTTGCCTATGGCAGTGATATGGTGACCATTGCACAAAAATTGGAACATTTGGGTGCCGACTACCTAGCCGTAGCCTATACCAAAGAAGGAGTTTTGCTCAGGGAAGCTGGAATTCAAATTCCAATTCTGGTCTTACATCCCCAGACTGTAAATTTTGACCAACTGATTCAGTATAAGTTGGAACCCAGTATGTATTCCCCAAAAATCCTAAGGCAGTTTCTGGAGTTGGCCCAAACACAGAATCTCAAGAACTTTCCCATCCATATTAAATTCAATACAGGCCTGAATAGACTTGGATTTTGGGAAAACGATGTGAATCTTATCTTAGAACAATTGGATAATAGCGAAACCGTAAAAATTGTTTCCCTATTCTCCCATTTGGCCGCCTCCGAGGATGAAAACGAAAAAGATTTCAGTGAAACCCAAATAGCAACTTTCAAAAAAATTTGGCAGCATCTTCATTCCAAATTAGGGTATCGTCCTTTCCGACATATGTTGAATACCTCTGGAATCCTAAATTATCCCAAAGCCCAATTTGAAATGGTGCGAAGTGGAATTGGATTGTATGGATACGGAAACGATGCCGAAACAGATAAAAAACTAAAGCCCGTAGCTACGCTTAAAACCATCATTAGCCAAATACATAAAATTGAACCCAACGAAAGTGTAGGCTACAATAGGGCATTCAAATCCGATGGATATCGCATTACCGCGACCTTGCCGTTGGGCCATGCCGATGGAATTGGAAGGCAATATGGAAATCAGAAAGCTTATGTACTTATAAGTGGAAAAAAGGCTCCCCTTATTGGAAATGTCTGTATGGACATGATTATGGTAGACGTTACTGGAATAGCATGTAGAGAAGGTGATGAGGTTGTCGTTTTTGGAACCGACTTATCCGCTGAAGATTTTGCAAATACCGCTGGTACAATCTCATACGAAATACTCACGGCCATATCCCCGAGGGTAAAACGGGTGGTACTCAACGCCTAAAATTCCAATCCCCCATTGACACATACCCCGTTTTTGGTTACATTGTAAGCTATTAACCTCGAAAACTATAAAATTATGTTGAAAGAATTTAAAGATTTTGCAATGAAGGGAAACCTCGTTGACATTGCCGTAGGTTTTGTCATGGGTGCCGCCTTTAATAAGGTTGTGGCGTCGTTCACAGGGGGAATTGTATCTCCCTTGATCGGACTCATCTTCAATGCGGATTTCAAGGATTTAAAATATATCATTAATGAAGGAACCATGAACGAGGCAGGAGAAAAAGTAGGTGAAGTAGCCGTGCTTTACGGAGAATTCTTGACTAATGTCATCGACTTTATCATCGTTGCTTTCGTTATGTTCATGATTGTAAAGGGTGTCAATAAAATGAAGAAAAAGGAAGAGCCAGCTCCAGAAGCTCCAAAAGGGCCTACAACCGAGGAATTGCTTGCTGAAATTCGTGATGCCCTGAAAAAATAGAAAATCGATTTCCTTTATAAGGAGGAGACCGCTACATCACAATTGAAATTTAAAGCCGCCAACTGTTTCGCTAACAGTTTGGCGGTTGTTTTATTTATAACAATTTGTTATTTATTGATTATCCCTTGCCAAAATGATGGTTTAGAACAGAATCTGTCCTAAATTTGTCCCTCAAATCAAAAGATATGAAAGTAGCGGTAGTTGGAGCCACTGGTATGGTTGGCGAAGTAATGTTGAACGTATTGGCCGAACGTAATTTTCCCATCTCGGAATTGCTGTTGGTGGCCTCCGAACGATCAGTGGGTAAAAAACTGACCTATAAGAATGAAGAACATACCATAATTGGACTGGCCGATGCCGTGGCCGCAAGACCGGATATTGCTATCTTTTCCGCAGGTGGAGGAACTTCCCTGGACTGGGCGCCTAAATTCGCAGAAGTTGGAACAACGGTTATCGATAATTCATCCGCTTGGCGCATGGATCCAACCAAAAAATTGGTGGTTCCGGAAATTAACGCCAACGAACTCTCTTCAGAAGATAAGATCATTGCCAACCCCAATTGTTCTACCATTCAAATGGTGATGGCGTTGAATCCGTTGCATAAAAAATACGGGATGAAGCGGGTTGTGGTCTCTACCTACCAGTCCGTTTCCGGAACTGGGGTTAAAGCGGTGCAGCAGTTGGAAAATGAAATTGCCGGTGTTGAAGGCGAAATGGCCTATCCTTATCCTATTGGCCGTAACGCACTGCCCCATTGTGATGTGTTCTTAGAGAACGGCTATACCAAGGAGGAGATGAAATTGGCCCGTGAACCTCAAAAAATCTTGGATGACAGAACCTTCTCCGTTTCCGCCACTGCCGTTAGGATACCCACTGCAGGGGGACACTCGGAATCCGTGAATGTAGAGTTCCATAAGGACTTTGATCTAGCTGAAGTTAGGGAATTGCTCAGCGCGACTCCCGGGGTGACCGTGCAGGACAATCCTGAAACCAATACCTACCCTATGCCCATCTACGCGCACGGTAAAGATGATGTTTTCGTGGGACGTATCAGAAGGGACGAAACGCAACGCAATACCTTGAACATGTGGATAGTTTCGGATAATCTTAGAAAAGGAGCCGCAACAAACGCCGTTCAAATAGCAGAATACTTGGTGGAAAACAAATTGGTAGCGAACACCTCCCAGGTAGTTTCTTAGTTTGTCGCACTTACGGTACAAAAGTTCACCTTTGGATGCATTTTAGATTTGCTTATTTTTATCGGAATCAATCTGATAAAAATGAAACGAATTAGTCTTTTAACTATTGTAATTGCAATGGCTGCATGTCAAAATCAACCCCAACATGAACCTATTACCATAACATACCCCGTTACCGAAAAAGTTGATACTGTCGACACCTATTTTGGAACCGAAGTCCAAGACCCTTTTAGATGGCTTGAAGATGACCGAAGCCCTGAAACCGAAGCGTGGGTAAAGGAACAAAATGCCGTTACCTTTGGGTATTTAGATCATATTCCATTTCGGGACGACCTCAAAAACCGCCTGGAAAAACTCTGGAACTATGAAAAAGTGGGTTCTCCCTTCAAAGAGGGGGATTATACCTATTTCTACAAAAACAATGGCTTACAGAACCAATATGTGGTCTATCGCAAAAAAGAGGGCGGGGAAGAAGAGGTTTTCCTAGACCCCAATAAATTTTCTGAAGACGGAACTACCTCTTTGATGTCACTTACATTTACCAAAGACGGTTCCAAGGCCGCTTATCTAATTTCCGAAGGGGGCAGCGACTGGCGCAAGGGAATCGTTATTAATGCATCGGACAGGGAGATTGTGGAAGATACTTTGGTGGACATCAAATTCAGCGGTATCTCATGGAAAGGAAATGAAGGCTTTTTTTACTCCAGCTATGATAAGCCGGAAGGAAGTGAGCTTTCCGCCAAGACGGATCAGCACAAACTCTATTACCATAAATTGGGAACTCCACAGTCCGAGGATGAGCTGGTATTTGGCGGAACCCCAGAGGAAAAACATCGCTATGTTGGTGGGAGCGTTTCGGAAGATGGTAAGTACTTGTTTATCTCCGCTGCGGTCTCCACCTCGGGCAACAAATTATTCTTGAAAGACCTGGGTGATGTCAATAATCCCTTGGTGACCATTTTGGACGATACAGAATCTGACACCTATATTATTGATACAGAAGATTCGCAGCTGTTTATGGTTACAAACAGGGGCGCGGCCAATAAGAAAATTATCACCGTTGATGCGGCTAACCCAACCCCAGAAAACTGGAAGGATATTATCCCAGAAACGGAAAACGTGCTGACTGCCGGAACGGGTGGTGGCTATTTCTTCGCCGAGTATATGATCGATGCCATCTCAAAAGTGCTTCAATACGATTATGAGGGTAACCTGGTACGTGAAGTAGAACTGCCCGGGGTTGGAAGTGCCAACGGTTTTGGTGGCAAGAAGGAAGAAAAGGAATTCTATTTTTCCTTCACCAATTATAATACACCTAGCTCCTCATACAGATACAATGTGGAAACGGGGGCCTACGAACAATACTGGAAACCAGAAATCGATTTCAACCCAGAGGATTATGAATCCACCCAGGTGTTCTACACTTCAAAAGATGGTACTAAGGTCCCCATGATCATCACCTATAAAAAAGGATTGGAACTCAATGGTAAAAACCCAACCATTCTGTATGGTTATGGTGGCTTCAACATCAGTCTGACCCCATATTTTAGTATTACCAATGCCATCTGGATGGAACAGGGAGGTGTGTATGCCGTCCCTAATCTAAGAGGTGGTGGTGAATATGGAAAAAAATGGCATATAGCCGGCACCAAATTGCAAAAGCAGAACGTTTTTGACGACTTTGTTGCGGCTGCCGAATACCTTATCGAAAACAATTATACCTCCTCTGAGTACTTGGCCATTAGGGGTGGTTCCAACGGTGGTCTTTTGGTGGGCGCCACCATGACCCAACGCCCCGATTTGATGAAAGTGGCACTTCCTGCCGTCGGTGTTTTGGATATGCTGCGCTACCATACTTTTACCGCTGGTGCAGGATGGGCCTATGATTATGGAACAGCGGAGGAAAGCGAGGAAATGTTCCAATACCTAAAGGGTTACTCACCTTTACACAATATAAAGGAAGGCACGGCTTATCCTGCTACATTGGTCACCACAGGGGATCATGACGACAGGGTAGTACCGGCCCACAGCTTTAAGTTTGCCGCAGAACTACAGGAGAAACAAAGTGGGGAAAATCCAACCTTGATCCGGATAGAGACCAATGCAGGTCATGGAGCGGGGACCCCAGTGAGCAAAACCATAGAACAGTACGCCGATATTTTTGGGTTTACCCTATTTAATATGGGATATGATAAGCTTCCCAACCAGGCGGTTCTAAAGGAATTTAAGGACTAGAAATACTTCAACAGGCATAAAATCCGTTTCCATTGAAGCGGATTTTTGTTTTTCCCCATGCTAAACGTCAAAATTGATTCCTTCCTTTACCAGCATCAGACCATTCTGGAAAATATAAACTTTCAGGTGGCCAAAGGGGAACATTTGGCCTTGATGGGAGAAAGTGGTTCAGGGAAGAGCACCTTGCTGAAGGTCATTTATGGCCTCTTACATTTGGAAAATGGGGAAATATTTTGGGGCAAACTCCAAGCTTTGGGCCCCCAATTCAACCTTGTTCCCGGGGAACCTTATATGAAATATCTTTCCCAGGATTTTGATTTAATGCCCTTCACCACGGTTGAGGAAAACATTG
>JBCCUY010000050.1:0-14222 GCA_039196145.1 Bacteroidota bacterium | reverse complement strand
AAAAGAGAATTCTCCTTTATACCCTGCTCGGACTGGGTTTTGTGATCAGTTGTTCCAAAGATTCCGACGATTCCCCAGCAGAGCCAGCGGTCCAGGTGGACAAAACCGCCAATCTCCAGGTTACCGGCTCTTCGGCCAATGATTTTCTTTCCAATGCCAATTTCGATAGACTTGTATTTGAAATTGCCCATGTAGAGGGATTCAGACCTACGGCAACCACTATTGCCAATTTTGAGAATTTTATAAGGGAAACTACCTTTAAGACCAATATCGAATTCGTTTTCTTAAGTCTTCCTTCCCCGGATGAGGATGACTTGACCACCCAAGAAGTGGCAGATTTGGAGGAAGAGAACAGAACCGTATACAACGATGGTACTACCTTGGCTACCTACATCTACTTCGCAGACGCACCATCTTCTGGCGATGATTTGGACGAGGGTCTGGTTACCTTGGGCGCAGTTTACCGGAACACCTCCATGGTTATCTACGAGTCCACCATTAGGGATTTGGCCAGCAGAAGCAATACCATAACGATCACCGATGTGGAAAGCGCAACGCTAAACCACGAATTTGGACATCTTTTGGGCTTGGTTGACCTAGGAACGGACGAAGTAAACCCGCACGAAGACCCAGAAGCGGAAAACCATTGTGTAGTGGATGGTTGCCTGATGCGGGCCCAGATTGAATTTGGAGGCCCTATGATGAAACTTTTGGAAAGCAATGCGGCCAAAGGTGCTGCCGTGGTCCCAGTTTTGGATGCCGAATGTATGTTGGACCTTCAGGCCAACGGAGGCAGGTAAAACATTCCTGAAAATCCCAATTAGGGAATATTCAAATATTTATGGGTTTGTAATGACACCTTCCATTTGGGGTGCTGCATAACATAATCCACTATCAAGGGCACCATTTTATCCCGAACACTCCACTCGGGTTGAAGGTAAAGGATGCAATCCTTACCCACCTTTTCAGCCTGTTCTTCGGCAAAGGTAAAATCATGCTTATTGTAAACAATAACCTTCAATTCGTGCGAAAGGGGGTAGATTTCGGCTACTGGAAGTTTGTTCTTTTTTGGCGAAAGGCAAATCCAATCCCAAATCCCGGTGAGCGGATAGGCCCCTGAGGTTTCAATATGTGTCTGTAGTTTTTTATCTTTCAACCCCGTTGTCAACGGACCCATATCCCAGGTTAGGGGCTCGCCTCCTGTAATAACGATGGTATCCGAATAGGCATTGGCGTTTTCAATAATACTTTCAATAGCTGTGGGTGGATGGGTCTCTGCATTCCAGCTTTCCTTTACATCGCACCAATGGCATCCTACATCACAACCCCCAACTCGAATAAAATAGGCTGCAGTACCCTTATGGTAACCTTCACCCTGAATGGTATAAAATTCCTCCATCAAGGGCAACATCTTGCCCTGTTCCACTAATTGCATCACATCTACTGTAACCATTCGGCAAAGATACATTGGTTGTTTGGATTTTTGGAAAGAATGCCCATTACCAAATTCAAGACCAAAAAGGAATTGACATAGTGGCTAAAATTACCCTATTTTTATGCCAAAATGAAAACCATGGGAACCACGGATAAATTCTTTGAACATATTGAAAAGGGATACACCACCAAAGGCGATTTCATTACTATGGGTGCCGGAATGTTGGATGGGGAAGCAGTGACCAATGCCTTGGTAAAGGTTCCGTTAAAAACATTAAACAGACATGGCCTTATTGCAGGGGCAACAGGTACTGGAAAGACCAAAACGCTCCAAGTGATAGCCGAGAATCTATCCGATAAGGGAATCCCGGTTTTATTGATGGACCTTAAAGGAGATTTAAGCGGTATAGCGCAACCTAGTCCCGGACATCCAAAAATTGATGAGCGCCACGAAAAAATTGGAATCCCTTTTGATGCAAAAGCTTTTCCTGTGGAGATTTTATCGCTTTCCGAGCAAGATGGGGTTCGCTTGAGGGCCACCGTATCCGAATTTGGCCCTGTACTGCTGAGTCGAATTTTGGACCTAACGGTTACCCAAGAAGGGATTATGGCCGTGGTATTTAAATACTGCGATGACAACAAGCTTCCTCTTTTAGATTTAAAGGACCTCAAAAAAGTGCTGCAGTACGCTACGGGAGAGGGCAAAAAGGAATTTCAGGCCGATTATGGTCGTATTTCCACGAGTTCCACAGGTACAATTCTCCGTAAGATCATCGAATTGGAACAGCAAGGTGCAGAACTCTTTTTTGGAGAAAAATCCTTTGAAGTGGATGATTTGGTCAGAATCGATGAAAACGGTAGGGGCTATATCAATATCATAAGATTGACAGATATCCAAGACAGACCGAAACTGTTCTCCACTTTTATGTTGAGTCTTTTGGCAGAGATTTATGGTACGTTTCCGGAACAAGGTGACAGTGATCGTCCTGAGTTGATTCTTTTTATTGATGAGGCGCACTTGATCTTCAAAGAAGCTTCAAAGGCCTTGTTGGACCAAATCGAGAGCATTGTTAAATTGATTCGGTCCAAGGGAATTGGTCTTTATTTCGTGACCCAAAATCCAACGGATGTGCCAGACGATGTTCTGGCCCAATTGGGCTTAAAGGTGCAACATGCACTGAGGGCATTTACCGCCAAGGACAGAAAGGCCATTAAACTTACTGCCGAGAATTACCCTGATTCCGAGTTTTATGATACCAAAGAGGTGCTTACCTCATTGGGAATTGGAGAAGCCCTTATATCTGCCCTTGACGAAAAAGGCCGACCCACGCCATTGGCCGCTACCCTGCTTAGGGCTCCAATGAGTCGAATGGATGTACTTACAGAAAAGGAGCTCAAAGAAACCTTGGGAAAATCCAGTCTCATAAAAAAATACAACGACGAGATCGACCGGGAAAGTGCCTATGAAATCTTAAATGAAAAAATAGAAAAGGCCCAAGAAGAGGCCGAAAAAGAGAAGGAAAAGGAACGAAGGACCACTTCTAAAAGAAGTTCTTCTTCGCGAAGAAGCACAAGGATGAATCCGGTGGTAAAAGTATTGACCAGCGCTACTTTTATTCGTGGTGTTCTGGGGGTCCTAAAAAAAGTGATACGATAGATGATAGTTGTAAAAAGAATGGAGAAAATTATTTTAAGTTTGGGAATTTTCGGTTTGCTGTTATCCGGTTGTGCTGAAAAGGACACCACCTTTTTAATATCCGAAACCAGTGTGGGACCCCTTCAAAAAGAAACCTTGGCCAGTGATATCGAAACGATTTTTGTCGGCGATTCTATTGTACAGGACTCCCTTAAAACAAACATTGGGGCAAAAACCGACCGTATTAAGGTTTTTGGGAAAGAAGGAAAACATCTGCTTACTTTAACACCTGCTACGGATAGTATCCCCACTATTGAAAATGTGAGGGTTTTTGATTCCCGTTATACCACAAGCAGCGGTATCGGTCTGAACAGCACCTTTCAGGATATCCAGAGAAACTACGGTATCAAAAAGATTGTAACTACCCTAAACAGCGTGGTGGTTTTTCCAAAAAACAGCAACCTTTACTTTACCATAGATAAGGAAGAACTCCCCTCCAACTTGCGTTATACTGTCGCAAATATTGAGGCTGTTCAAATTCCTGGAACGACCAAAATCAAGTATTTGATGGTGGGTTGGGAATAGACCCCTTGTTAATTAATTCCTAAAGAAAGGACAGGCTTACCTTCATTTGGGTAATTTGAGGACAAACTCCAACCCAATGAAAAATAGATATTTAAGCTTAATTCTCTTATTGCCTTTTTTCGGATTGGCCCAATACGATTACGAACCCTCGGCGAAACATCCGTTTGGACTACCAAATCCGAATGCCCCAACGGAACTCTTGGATTTTGCTCCCCTCATTGGGGAATGCAATTGTACATCTGAAACCAAAAAACCCGACCAAACTTGGGCAGAACCTGTAAATATGGTTTGGCGCTTCAAGTACATCATGAACGGTATGGGGGTACAGGATGAGACTTTAAAAGAGGACGGCACCTATTCGGGCAGCATTCGCCAATTTATTCCGGATAGCACCCGCTGGTATGTACACTACTATAGTTCGGGAACACCAGCCCCTTCGTTGCCTACCTGGGAAGGTAACAAGACCGAAGAAGGGAAGATCGTACTGTATCGTGGACAAAAAGCTCCTAACGGGATAGATGGTTATTATCGCCTTTCTTTCTATGATATCGACGGCAAAGGTTTCAAATGGATTGGGGAATGGGTGAGCAAGGATGAATCTGTTGTTTTCCCGACCTGGAAAATCGATTGTTCCAACGGCAAAATCCAGCAGGGAAATGAAACCGAAAAACAGCTCATAAGGGAGGCCTCCAAAAAGTTCTCCAAGGCCTTTGTTGAGCAAGATTTTGAGACCATGGCCAGTTCCTATACCAAGGACGCAAAGCTTATCCCATTGGGCACACCCATAGTAGAAGGTAGGGAAGCCATAAAACAAAGATGGATTTTAGGGAAGGATACCAAGGTGATAAGTCATAGTATGGATGACACGGAGATTACCGTCATTGGCGACCAAGCATATGATTATGGCTATTACAAGGGAACCAGCAAAAAAGGGGAAGAACCTGTTTCTGAATGGAAGGGAAAGTATGTGGTTGTCTGGAAAAAAGAGGAAGGTTCTTGGAGAATGTATATTGATATCTGGAATCGGTTAAAGGACTAAAGCAAACCATATTTTTCCCTGTTTGCAATGACTTTAGGGCTGTTGGTCTGCATCCATTCGGTTAGCTCCAAAAGCTTTTCCAAATACGATTGTCCAAACTCCGTAAGACTATACTCAACTCTAATGGGCACTTCGGGAAATGCTTTGCGTTGAATATAGCCATCAGCTTCAAGCACCTTTAAACGCTGGCTCAACACCTTATTGGAAATCCCATAAACAAACTTTTTAAGCTTATTGAACCGCAAAACCGGGAAATAGCCTAACCAAAGGATAATCAAGGCGCTCCACTGATCAGATGCCACGGACATTACATCCCTAACAGGACATAATTCTGGGGGATTTTTATAATCCATATGCCCAAACATTTTTTCCAACTTTTTAGCGGTTCTAACTTTCTGATTATCAGCAATAGTTTCCATTTCCATACTTGGTTTTAGCGAAGTGACCTCTTGAATGTTACCCCAATATTATGTATTTTTAGTTTCTATTATAGAGTAAGTTACAAAAAGTAACCTATATGAAAAAACTGATTGCTAAAATTGCTCCGCTGGCCTACGGTCAATATTTTAATGTTGGCTCCTTATTCGCTCCCAAAAAAATGGCCCGTAAAGCTTTTATTCTTTTCTGCACTGTTAGAAAGGGACGCGTATTGCCGCAACAAGAATCATATTTGGAACAGGCCAAAAAAGATGTAGAATCGGTTGCAGGGCATCAACTACAAGCTTACCACTGGCCTGGAGAAAAGGAAACTGTGCTGTTGGTGCATGGATGGGAAAGCAACACCTTTAGATGGAGAAATCTCATACAGAAACTAAGGGAGGCCAATTTTAACGTCATTGCCTTTGATGCTCCATCCCATGGACATTCTTCCGGTAAACTACTGTACGTTCCTTTGTACGAAGAAGCAGTGCATCATATGGTCAGAAAATACAACCCCAAATACTTAGTAGGGCATTCAGTTGGAGGAATGACATTGATGTACAACGAATACAAAAACCCAAACCCAGGGGTTGAAAAGATGGTGGTCATAGGCGCTCCATCAGAATTTCATGAAATCATGGCCCAATACCAAGATATCCTTAGATTCAGTGATAGATTTATGGGCATTATCGACCGATACATAAAAAGTCGGTTTGGATTTCATATACGCGATTTCTCTAGCTCAAAGTTTGCAGCGAACAACACCAAAAAAGGGTTTCTTTTTCACGACAAATGGGATGCAGTTGCACCTTACCATGCATCAGAAAAAGTTCACGCAAACTGGAAAGGCAGTCAACTAGTAAGCACCGAAGGTCTTGGTCACTCTATGCACCAGGAAGAAGTAAACAACCAAATCATTGGTTTTCTAGTGGGCTAAGCCAACACATAAAAAATCCCAAACGCGGTTCCGTGTTTGGGATTTGATTTTTCCAATAACATAGTGGAGCTAGAAATCTCTATACTCTCCTCCCAAATATTGATTTGCTTCTTCTTCCGCGAATTTCGCCGTGGCACTGTCCCAATGCAGGGTTTGATTGGGAAAACGTCCCGCTATGACCCCCAACAGAATGGTTTCCGTTAAACGAGCGGCGTATTCAAAGGGGGCTGTACATTTATCTTTGCCCAAACAGGCATCAATAAATTGGTGATAATGCTTTGGCCCTTCACTTGCATAGTTTCTAACGGGCTCACCCAAATTGTGCTTTGCAATGTCTTTGGAAATATCCACATACTTGCCCCTTACAATTTTTCTGGGCAACTGCATAAAATGAGGCAGAAGCAAGCGTCCCTTTGTACCTACGAACATAGCGCCCTGTTCTGGCAGTTCACCTTCACCTGCAACTTTGGCATCGAGGGAAATATCTGTCTGGGATGTCTTTTTGGCGTTTGTCTTGTTTTTGGCTCCAGGCAGTACTAGATCTTCATGCTCAGGTGGCATTCCTGGGCCATCGTACCAAATCCATTTTAACGATTTACCTGTGTATTCGGTTCCTGGAAATTCATAGGTAACCGTGTTGTTTTCTGGGTATCCAAAACCGTTCGGTTCCCGGCATTCATTTTTAATGGTCCTTGGAACATCCAGGTTCAGCGCATTATAGGGAGTATCAAAGATATGAACACCCATATCTCCCAAAGTACCACATCCATAATCCATTAATTTTCTCCAGTTCCCGGGATGGTAGTATCCTTCCTTGAACGGACGTTCCGCCGAGGTACCCAACCAAAGATTCCAATCCAACCGGGCCGGTACCGGGTCCTCGCCCTCTGGCTCAGCTCCATTGTATCCCCACGATTTTGGACTCCATGCATGCACAGTATGGACCTTTCCGATTATACCGTCCTGTATCAGCAGGGTGGCCAATTTGTAATCGTAGAAAGAGTGTACCTGTATACCCATTTGGGTGACAAGACCTTTGTCCTGCGCCATTTTCTTCATGGCCCTGGATTCAGAGACATAGTGTGTTAATGGTTTTTGGCAATACACATGCTTATCTTTTTGCATAGCCATCAATGAGGCAGGTGCATGGGTATGGTCTGGGGTAGAAACAATTACCGCATCAATTTCATCGGCCATCTCATCCAACATCACACGGTAGTCAAAGAACACTCGAGCCTTAGGATGGTTCTTTCTCGCCGTGGATAGATTGATGGCATCAACATCGCAAAGCGCCACTACATCCACTTGTGGGTGCGATGAAATATCATTAAGGTCCGCAGCCCCCATATTGGCTACCCCAATATGTGCTGTCCGTATTCTTCCATCCGGTTTGATTGCCCTAAGCTTTTCGCGGGCACTAAGAACGGAAGGTGCAGCCAGCAAACCGAGGGCGCCAACACCACTTTTCTTCAAAAAATCCCTCCTATCCTGATTTGACATCTTCTTACTCATACTATTGTGTTATTGATTAGTTTTTCGACGGTAACTCTTTGATTTTAATATTCTTGAACCATATGGGACTCGCGTGGTCCTGTAAACCGATAAAGCCTTTTTTGTACTTTCCATAATCTGGTGTTTCGTCCCACTTTCCTGAATTTTTCTTTTTGTTCCATTCCTCAGACCATGGTACAAATTCCAGCAACTTTTTGCCGTTAAGCCAATGTTCCACTTTCTTAGGGGTGAAAACAATTTTGGAGGAATTCCATTCACCCACCGGATTCAATACTTTTTGCGACTCGTCAGCAACATGCATGGCATAGTCGGCACCGGTTTTTTGCCAATCCTGTAATTCTGACGGCTGCTCTGCACCAAACTGGGAGTTATACTCCGTCAAATCATGTATCTCGGCATAGTTCTCATCATCAATGAGCTGGTATTCTGGAGAAACCTCAGGCGGTCCACCATATCCTTCCTTCACATGATAGAAAATTCCGCTGTTCCCTCCTTCAGGAAGTTTCCACTCGAGATAAAGCTCGAAATTATCATATTCCGCGGCTCCATAAATAATGTCCTTACCGCCTTTGTAATCCTGCTCAAGACCCAACTCCGTATCGAAGGTCAAAGTGCTATCTTTTATGGTCCATCCTGGTGGTAGTGTTTCCCCATTATAGGCTCTCCAGCCTTCCAAACTGGTACCATCAAACAGATAGGTCCATTCTGCCAGCGGCTCATTTGCCTTCTCCGGCTGGTTTTCCATTTCTTTTTTTTTGGTTTGTTTACATGCCCCTAAGGCAATCAACGCTAAAAGCATTGCTGTTTTTTTCATATAATCTGTAATTCAATGGATTAAGAACATAGTTACTAAAGATAGTGACATTCATGAGTCTCCAAAACTTTTTTATACCACCAACACAAGATGAACCACGAATGTTAATTCATAAGAAGTCTTTGACATAATGGGGTGAAATTGCCCAACACACATTTGCATAGTTGGTTGTGGGGAATTACTTTTAGTTCCTATGAAGCAAGTTACTCCCTTTCACATAGCCATTCCGGTGCACAATCTGGAAGAATGTCGAGAATTCTATGGTACTGTCCTTGAATGTGAGGAAGGACGGAGTAGTGGCCATTGGGTAGATTTTAATCTTTTTGGCCACCAACTGGTGATTCATTACAAAACAAAATCCAACGAAGAGCTGCACACTAACCCTGTCGATGGAAAAAATGTACCCGTTCCTCATTATGGAGTGGTATTACCCTGGGAAGATTTTCAAAATTTCTCGCAAAAACTTAAGTCCAAGAATGTCGATTTTGTCATTGAGCCGTATATACGATTTGAAGGAGAAGTAGGAGAGCAAGCCACAATGTTCTTTTTGGACCCCGCAGGAAATGCCTTGGAATTTAAGGCGTTTAAAGATATGGGTCAGCTGTTTGCAAAATAATGTCAGTCAAAGTAATCTGCAAGGACCAAGGTTTTTGGCATGGTTTTACCATCTCTGGAAACAGATAATGTTACCGGTCTTCCCAAGCTATAATGGAACAGTTTCCATAATTTGGGATAGGTCATTTCCTGAATTCCAACACCATCCACTGCAAGAATAATATCTCCGGATTTTATATCAGCTCTTTCAGCAGGAGAATCCTCAAACACATGAAGCACTTCCAATCCTTTGAATTCGTTATCAGGAAAAGCCATCATCATCCCGCTTAGATCCCAACGAACCGGACTGCCAAGTTTTTCATTCTTTTCCAAGATGAATCTTGATCTTTTATAATCTATAATCAATGTGAAACGGGAAAGCAACTCCCCACCAATAACCCCATCATCCAACATTGAAGCCAACACTTCATCCTCAGCATATCCGGTGATAATGTTTTCAAATAAGAAATCTCCAACTTTAAATCCATCTATCTTGAACGCCTTCCCAGGTGTAGAACCGCCAAAACCAACCGAAATGGAGTTTTTCATTTTAACCAGGTTCCCAATTCCATCTTTCTGTGCAAAGGTTTTGCTAAGGCCAACTGACATAAGACTACCCGTATCTAAAAGCCATTTGCCTTCAAACTCCTTTTGACCATGGAATACATGGCCTATAACCAAAGGTTTGGTCTCCACAATATCCGTTGGTAAAATCATCCCATTACCATGGTATGCATAACTTTCTTTATCGTAAATGGCCATGACACCCTTCATATAGTCTACCAATAACGTATACTGCTTAATAAAGTCATAACCTATGATACCTAGGGTCTCCTTTCCCACAAAACGTTTTAAGGACGACAGATCTACAGTTCTTACATTTTCAATGTTGGATGTTACCTCACCAATACGAAGTTCCAATGCATCCAGCCGGCCCAGTTTTACCTCCCCTCCTGGTTGAGGTATTATTCTTTGGTCTTTTATTTCCAATCCGGCTTCCAGCGCAACGGCTTCGTCCACCACAGTAAAGGCAGCACCCGTATCCAAAATCATCCATACCTGTTCCCCGCCAATGTTTACAGGAACATGTATTAGATTAAAATCAGTATCTATGGACGTCTCCGAAATGGGTCCAATGGATTGACTTAACAACGAATTTGCCAATAGACAAATTACAAGCAATTGTAGCTTCCTCATTTTATCAAGTATTAGATTTTGACAACAAATGAAAATGAAAAATGGTTATTCGAAACAATTATGCAATGTCCGCCGATAGGCTGCAATATTTTATCCCAGGATGGAATCGTGCCTTTGGCGGTACTTCATGGGAGTAGTCTCATATTTTCGGCGAAACGATCGGTAAAAACTTGAGGCCGAACCGAATCCACACATGCTTCCGATTTCTTCGACTGATTTTTTGGAATTCCTAGGGTTAATCAATTCATGTTTGGCACTTTCACAGCGATAATCATTAATAAATGTGTGGTAGGATTGGTTGGTTTTTACATTGATTACCTGAGAAAGGTAATGGGTGTTGGTTCCCAATCGCTTGGCAAGTTTGGGAAGTGTTAGCAAGGCGTCCGTATAGAGTTGATCTTGCCTCATCAAAGCAAGCAAATTATTGAATATAAGCGTCTCATCCTGATCCGACAAACCCGATTTGCCATACTTCCGTATTTCCCGATACTGATTGTAGTTTCTTTTAAAGTAGATAAAAGAAAGTCCGAAAATATGACTGGAAAAACAGACGATAAAGGCTTCTGTTTTTAAGTTGACATCTCCCAAATTCAATTGGTTCAGCGCTGCATTTCCAATGGTAAAAAAACCTAGTACGCACAATCCCAAAAACAGGAATTTAGCGAATTTTGTGGTGACCAGCTTGGATTCATTTGTAATCTGTTTCTTCGAGTTGACAACTAAATAAGCTAGAAGACTATATATCAGCAAATGTAATCTCAAGACATTGTTCAAAAGGAGTTCTGCAACCGACATATCGCGATTGACACTGTTGGGATGCCTAAAAAATTCAATATAAGCGATTTTATTAGCGATTGGTAGCAAATGATATTCCCTCAAAATCAAAAACAAGGATAATAGAAATAGTAAGCAATGAAGTATATGAACGGTTTTCAATCTAAAATGGGAATCCTTGAGTTTTCTGGCTAAAAAATAACTACTGGGACCCAGCAAAAATGCACCCGCTGTGCCATAGTAAAACAATTGCCACGGTAATAGGGATTCATAAGATAAAAAGACCTCATCATAGAGTATCAATACTTCAATAGTGAGAATAAGGGATAACATTGCCTTGACATGCCGTTCCGTGGTCCTTGTTGTGAGTAGGTAGAACACCAAAAACACACCCTGTCCAATCGATAATAACCCAAATAGATAGCCCAAGTTCATGTTAGCCCGTAAAGTTCCGTGTCCAAGATAAAAAATAACGGCAATTCCCTATACATTGTATTTCATTGCACAAGGACAAGGAAGGATACTGACTATCCTAGAAGCAATCCTTTGCGTTTCACCCAAAAATGGGCAAAAACGATATTCGGAACCCATGATAACCACGCCACAATCTTATAGGCAATCAAGAATTCACCAAAAATCACTGTTAACAGTGGCAACCAAAGTCTAAGAGTGACCGCGGCAAAACAGGCGGCATAACTATATATCATCATACCCTGGTGCAAAGATATATCCTTGGTCCGTATTGCCGAATAAGCTTTCAAGGTTGTATACAACCAAACTAGGCCCAAACCGATAAAACCGGCAGCAGTTACTAATCCACCTGTGGCGTAAAACCCAATGTATAAAGCACAAATTCCACTTAGCAACGCGGATGCTACATATATCTTACCCAGGTTTCGATGCAGTTTCAGTTTTTTGGTGCGAATTTTTTTACTGAATTGGGACCAACCTGTAAGCAACGCAATGCCCCCAAAGGTTATATGACCATAAAATCCAATGCTCCACAGCTGATTTGAAATCAGCTCCGCAGATTTACTAAGCAAAAGACCCACAGGCTCTGGGGCCAGCCAATATAAAAGAGGATAAAGGCCCACTCCAATGGCCAAAAAGGCGAATATTACCCAAGCTATCTTATTTCTCGCGGATTTGGACACGTTGAGTTTGTTTGCTACAATTTATCGAATAAATGCGAAAAAAGGCAAGATGAAGCGCTCCAAACCGTTATAAAGGATGTGAACGGCCCATAACGACCCAAATTGAAGCCTATGAAAACCATTCTTTTGTTTATCACCTTGTTTTTTTCCGCTTTGGCCCTTTCCGGATGCACTAATGATGAAGGGGAAAATGATTTGGATTTTATAAGCCCCGACGAAGAAGAAAACGTTGTTTCCCAACAAGTTTCCAAAGAATAAGAAACCTATTTGTTTTGTTGGTGCCTTTCCCGAGCCAAAAGTGTATTTTTTAGGAGCATTGCAATGGTCATTGGTCCTACACCCCCAGGCACCGGGGTAATATAAGAAGCTTTTTCTGCAACATTTTCAAAATCAACATCCCCTGTTATGTAGTATCCCCTTTCCCGGGAAGTATCTGGGACCCTGGTGATGCCCACATCGATTACCACCACATCATCCTTGACCATATCGGCCTTTAAAAAATTGGGAACCCCAAGGGCCGAAACGATGATATCTGCTTGCAAAGTGAGCTCTTTGATATCCTTGGTCCTACTGTGCGTTAAGGTAACCGTTGCGTTGGCCGCTTTACCTTTCTGGCTCATCAAAATACTAATAGGTCTACCCACAATATGGCTTCTACCAATAACAACGGTATGCTTGCCCTGGGTATCCACCTCATAGCGGCGAAGCAATTCCATAATTCCGAAAGGGGTTGCAGGAATGAAGGATTCCATATCCAGCGCCATTTTCCCAAAGTTGGTGGGATGAAATCCGTCCACATCTTTATCGGGGTCAACGGCCATCAGTACTTTTTGCTCATCGATATGTTTTGGTAATGGTAACTGAACGATATAACCGTCAACGTCCGGGTTTTCATTTAACGACCGGACCTGATCCAGCAATTCAGCCTCTGTGGTTTCTTCGGTAAGGTGGATCAAAGTGGATTCGAAGCCTATTTTTTTGCAGGATCTTACCTTACTGCCAACGTAAGTAAGACTCGCGCCATCGTTCCCTACCAAAACAGCCGCCAAATGAGGCACTTTTTCACCTCTTTCTTTCATTTGGGCCACCTCTACGGCTATTTCTTCCTTAATTTGGTTCGATATCTTTTTACCGTCGAGAATCTCCATTTTGATTGGTTGTTGGTTGTGGTTCGTATTTGGAATTAGCGCATGTTCTGCATCATCTGCATCATCTTTTTGCCGCCACCGCCCTGCATCATCTTCATCATTTTACTCATCTGGTCGAATTGCTTTAGAAGCTGGTTGACCTCTTGGATTGTTCTACCACTACCTGCGGCAATGCGTTTTTTGCGACTTGCGTTCAATTTGGAGGGCGTAGAACGCTCATCCGGGGTCATGGAATGGATTATGGCCTCTATATGCTTAAAGGCATCATCATCGATATCCAAACCTTTTAGGGCCTTTCCCGCACCCGGGATCATCCCCATGAGGTCCTTCATGTTCCCCATTTTCTTAATCTGCTGGATTTGACTCAGGAAGTCATCAAAACCAAAGCGATTTTTGGCAATTTTTTTCTGGATTTTCCTTGCCTGTTCCTCATCGAACTGTTCTTGGGCCCTTTCCACCAAGGAAACAACATCTCCCATTCCCAAAATACGATCCGCCATCCTTGAAGGATAGAAAACGTCTATGGCTTCCATTTTTTCCCCGGTACCAATGAACTTTATGGGTTTGTTGACCACGGATTTAATGGAAATGGCAGCACCACCTCTCGTATCACCATCCAGCTTCGTCAATATGACACCATCAAAATTGAGGACATCGTTGAAAGCTTTGGCTGTATTAACCGCATCTTGACCAGTCATTGAATCCACCACAAAAAGGGTTTCCTGTGGAGTTATGGCCTTGTGGATGTTGGCAATCTCGGTCATCATCTGCTCATCCACTGCCAAACGACCTGCAGTGTCTATAATCACCACATTACAACCATTGCTCTTGGCGTGCTGCACCCCAGCTTTGGCTATAGCAACTGGATCGTTGTTCTCCCTATCGGAATACACCTCAACCTCTATTTGCTCCCCCACCACGTGCAATTGATCAATTGCGGCAGGACGGTACACGTCACAGGCGACCAAAAGCGGTTTT
>JBCCUY010000049.1:0-14276 GCA_039196145.1 Bacteroidota bacterium | reverse complement strand
CGAAGATTATAGTATCTTTTGGTCTTTATCTTCCATCTCATGAAGGAAATTGGAGTTCTATGGTATAAGCAAAGGTGTGGTTTGACTTTTTTACTCCTGCTTGTTCTGCAACTATCTTGTTCGATAGAATCAAACACGTCTGGGGATGATATGTCCCAAGACTCTGGGGAAACTAATAATCTCCCAATGTTTAATTTTGATTGTGAAGATGTTGCGCCTGTCCAAAGAAGGGGAGCGGTTGCTCTTCCTTTGGACCCAAGTTCTTTCGATTCAGAAAATATTGACCTGGAAGGTACTTTGGAAAGCGACCAAACCATTGTTTCTTCCATTACCGGGATAACCTACATATATCATGTGTATTTGCCGCCTGAGTATCAGTTAGAACCCGAACGAAGTTTTCCGGTTTTGTACTGGTTGGACGCGCAATTCTGGTTTTTTCCCAATTCCCTTCAACCTGTTAAAGTCATAGATTTAGATCAGCTGCCAGTTATCTTGGTGGGGATTGAAGAGGGACCTTCCGGTCGCAGGGCGGTAGATTATACCTTCCCGGGGATTACCACATACAATCGTTTTTTTACTGAGGAATTTATTCCGGAAGTGGAGTCCAATTATAGAGTTTTAGCAGAAGAGCGTACTTTGCAGGGCGTTTCTGCTTCTGGCCTTGCCTCTTTGGCAATGATGTTGAGTGATGAAGCTTACCCTCCAATTTTTAAAAATCATT
This sequence comes from Bacteroidota bacterium, assembly GCA_039196145.1. Lineage (GTDB taxonomy): Bacteria > Bacteroidota > Bacteroidia > Flavobacteriales > Flavobacteriaceae > Flagellimonas. Next base: position 13,555 of record JBCCUY010000049.1, on the reverse strand, counting down.
TGTCCTTTGATCCGTATATACAGAGCGCCTTCAGTCTGGAAAACATGCTCTTGGACAGATTAAATGTAAATGCCCCTTTGAACAAATCTTTGATTATAACAAGTATGGTAGGGGGATTTGCTTCTTCGGTAAACCCTTATGCAGAGGGTTTAGCGGCTAGAAACATCCCTTGTTTGACACTTATTGAAAGTATTTATGATGGAGATCACTTTGCAGCCACAAATGCGAGCATCGGAAATGCGCTTAGGGATATCTATAAGGAATACTACGAAAACTAAATTTCTTCCAACTCCAGATTACTCCGAAATTGGAGAGCTATGGGTACTCAAAGCCTGTACTTTTCCCTTTAGTTTTTGATATACATCTGTGAACCTAAGTCGAACCACCGTAGTGTCCAAGGTTATTTTATCTACAATTAGCATTTTTTCTCTTCCCGTGACGATGGCAGTATTGCCATACGTTCTAGTTTCTACATCATCATAAACAATTTCGGCAAAGTAGTATCCCGCGGTTCTTAGTTCATCAAGCATCGCACCTTTATCACTGGTCCTGCCGTTGGAGGAGCCTGAATAAACCCAAGATGAGTGGACAATCGTATCAACCGATGCGATATTATTGGTCAAATAAGCATCCTTCCAGGCATTAAGGGCATACACTGCCTCCTCCTCGTTAATGGTTTCTTTGATTTCATATGGCCCTTTTTGCTGGCAAGCAAATAAAAAAAATGATGCCAGTACATAGATGCTGTTTTTCATGATATTCTGATTTAATCGATTCTGTGCCATCGTTCCTTTAATGTGAGTTCTCCAACTTTTCCCGTTTGGTAGAGGTAGAGACTGTCAAAATAGAGTTCACCCTGGAATTGGGTTCCGTTAAAATCTGGGCGATGGTGAAACTCTATATGCTCGGTATAAATGGAATCTTTTAGGGTATAGGTGCCACCTCCAATACCTGCAACCTCTTTTTTGCTAAAATCATAGCCAGTAAAGGTGAACCGGTTTTTGGTAAAGGTTTTTATCCTGACCCAATGTTCTGGTACATGTCGGTAGGTGGTATCCGCATGGATTTCCATGGAATAGTCCATCTTCCAAGAGGTGCCGGTGAGGTCCTGATTTTCTGTTTTTTTTGGTCTTTGGGTTTCTCCTGATAGACATCCCCATAACATCAAGGAGGATAGGCCCAATACAAGGATTTTAATATTCATTTGTTGTTCTATTGAAATTTTCAAAAGTATTTTCACCTGAAAAACTTGTGCAAGCTAGGAAAGGTCTAATGCATGGAATTGTACAAAAACGAATGGGATTCCTCTGAAGTGAATTCGTCAAGCAAATAATGGGATTCTTGAAAATACTGTTTAGGCGAGAGCCCAGAGAAACGCTTAAAGTCCCTGATAAAATGGGATTGATCATAATACCCCAAAATAAGACCCTTTTCGGTGAGCGAATGGTTCTCTTTCTGCAATAGGCTAACAGCATTTAGAAATCGGACGACTTTGGAAAAGAGTGTTGGACTCACTCCAACATAATCCTTGAATGAAAGTTGTAAAAACCGTTCCGAGACATTAAGCTGGTTACATACCTTTTTGAGATTGAAATTTCCTTTTGAACCTAACGCCTGTTCAACTGCAATACGCACATATTCCTGTTTAATGGAGAGCTGTCGGTTCTCTTGGATTTGTTGCAACACGAACCTTTGCAGGAGGACCAATTTTTTGGGAAAGGTCGATGCTTCTTCCAATTGTGGGGCCAGAATGTTGCATTTCTTTTCGAATCCCATATCCTCCAGCGCTACCAAACCATTGGTAAACTGGCTTGCGGAAAACCGTGTGAATAAATGGCCGGTATGCGGAAAGAATCCAAAACCTATGGATTTGCAACCCGGTTGATATTCCAAGTAATAGGGCTTCGTAATCTGACCCGAGACGAAGAATGAATTCAGCGGTTCCCTTTTAGTGTCTTCGGAGTGATAATATATCGTGGGTTTCTCAATGAAGACGAAATCTGAGCACCCAAAAGGTATCATTTTTTCAATATGCGGCCGCTTCAAACCACCACCATCCACAATCCAAATGGTGTTCACATACGGTTGTAGCTCTGGAATGGGTTTTATGTTGTAGGTGGAAAGCACGTTGAAGCTTTAAAAAAGCCCGTGAAGTTCGGCATCTATCCTGTTAATGACTTTTCCCAAATCTTCAGGATTGTCCACAAAGTTGATGTCGTCTACATCGAAAACAAGCAATTTCCCTTTTTCATAGGTATTTACCCAGGCCTCGTACCTTTCGTTCAATCGACTTAGGTAATCAATGGAAATACTGTTCTCATAGTCCCTTCCGCGCTTATGGATTTGGTTTACCAAATTTGGAATGGAACTCCTTAGGTAAATAAGAAGGTCTGGTGGTTGTACCAGAGTTTCCATGAGTTCAAACAAGCTAGAGTAGTTTTCAAAATCCCGGTTGGTCATGAGTCCCATAGCATGCAGGTTGGGAGCAAAAATGTGCGCATCTTCATAAATGGTCCTGTCCTGAATCACCTTTTTACCACTTTCCCTGATTTTTAAAATCTGGCGATACCTACTATTGAGAAAATAAATCTGAAGGTTAAAACTCCACCGCTCCATTTGGGTGTAGAAATCATCCAAATAGGGGTTGTCCACCACATCCTCAAAATGTGCTTCCCACTTGTAGTGTTTTGCCAATAAGTTGGTTAGGGTAGTCTTTCCGGCGCCAATGTTTCCTGCTACAGCAATGTGCATGGGGTAATGGTGTTTTTAGATTGGTGTTTATTTTGATAAGGGAAACCTTCAGCGCAATATACAAAGTATATCCAGTTGATGAAAAAAAACACTTCAAATGGAATTAAAGGTGTCTTCGGATAAAGTTTCAAAATTTAAATCAATAACTTACTTTTGCCCTTCAATTTGAGGACAGATTTGACTGATTGCAACCTCATTTTGCTGAATGGTTTTCAGTTACAAAAAATGCTAAAGCAGTTTACCCCTTTAAAACAGGGCTTCTCCTCAGGGATTTGTAAACTCCAAAGCGATTTTTCGTCAAATCTTATCCTATTAAAAGACTAGAATGGCTTATCTGTTTACCTCAGAGTCCGTAAGTGAAGGACACCCGGATAAAATCGCAGATCAAATCAGTGATGCGCTTTTAGATAATTTTTTGGCTTTTGACCCAGATAGCAAAGTTGCTTGCGAAACCTTGGTCACAACCGGTCAGGTAGTATTGGCCGGAGAAGTGAAGAGTCATACCTATTTGGATGTGCAAAATATTGCCCGAGAGGTTATCAATACTATTGGGTATACCAAGGGTGAATACCAATTCAGCGGTGATTCCTGTGGGGTAATATCCCTTATTCATGAACAGTCCCAAGACATTAACCAAGGGGTGGACCGGGAAAGCAAGGAGGAACAAGGCGCGGGAGACCAAGGTATGATGTTCGGCTATGCCACCAAGGAAACCGAAAACTATATGCCACTTGCACTGGACATTTCGCATAAGATTCTTCAGGTATTGGCCGATCTAAGAAGGGAAGGAAAACAAATGGACTACCTTAGACCAGATGCCAAGGCCCAGGTTACTATTGAGTATTCGGATGCCAACGTACCCCAAAGAATCGACACTATTGTAGTTTCAACCCAGCACGATGAGTTCGATGCAGATGAGGCCATGCTGGCGAAAATCAAGGAGGATATTGTCAATATCTTGATTCCCAAAGTAAAGGAGTTGCTGCCGCTCAATATCCAGAAACTTTTTAATAATGATATCAAGTATCACATTAACCCTACCGGTAAATTTGTTATTGGGGGACCTCATGGGGATACAGGTTTGACCGGACGTAAGATTATTGTGGATACCTATGGCGGAAAGGGAGCCCATGGAGGTGGTGCCTTTAGCGGAAAGGACCCCAGCAAGGTGGATCGGAGTGCTGCCTATGCTGCCCGACATGTTGCCAAAAATTTAGTGGCTGCGGGAGTGGCCGATGAGATTTTGGTTCAGGTGAGTTACGCCATTGGAGTGGTAGAGCCGACCTCTATTTTTGTAGATACCTATGGTACGGCCAATATTGATTTATCAGATGGTGAGATTGCCAAAAGGACTGCATCTCTTTTCGATATGCGCCCATTTGCGATAGAAGAACGACTGAAGCTACGAAACCCCATTTATCTGGAGACCGCTGCTTATGGGCATATGGGAAAACAACCTCATACCGTAACCAAGGTATTTGAATCGCCCTACAACGGGAAAATCGAAAAAGAAGTGGAGCTTTTTACCTGGGAAAAGCTGGATAAGGTGGATGAAGTAAAAAAAGCCTTCAATTTGTAGCTTAAGAATTCAATTCAACTTTTTCTGTGCTGTCAATTTTACCGACATCAATGGTTAATCCATTGTGTTCCCGTTTCACCGCGTAGATAAATTTTTCGCCCCATTTTATTTCGTCGGCCTTGTATGACGAACGCGAATAGACCGTTTGAGCGGAGGATTCATCAAATGCTTTGATTGCAATAATGAACTCTGCATCTTTTTTAAGGATTTCATCCTTTTTCATATTATGCAGCGGACTTTTGTCAGTTATGGGATGCACAATGGTCCACATATACGGCATAAAGGCAACCGAACTCCGTTCCAATTCCAAGGAGAAAAAGTCTCTTAATTCTGAATCTTTTCGTTGCATGGCCAGATTGATTTGTACTTCCATTTCCAAGAGTTGATTGCCTTGGGGGTTTGTAATTCGGAACATAAAACCATTGATGTCCTGATAAGGTGCTATAACCGCATGTGCGCTATAGCGAATTTTGGACGATGGCCTGGAAAACCTTCCATATAACAGGCCCGTTGCTAGGGCAAACCCCAATAAGCCCATCATGGATTCTATGGCCGCAACAATATTGGCTGGGTAACCTATGGGAGCAACACGCCCGTATCCCAAAGTGGTAATGGTCTGGGCACTAAAGAAAAAGCCCTCCATAAATTGGTCAAAGCTGGAATCAGCCTCAATCCCGGTTAGGTTTTCAACCCCGATCAGGGTATATATGGTTGCAAAAAAGGTATTTATTATAAAGTAGCACAAAAGAACAAACCCGAAAAAACGGATCCAGGACATGGTGATCAAAGTGTGAAAAAAGTTCAACCGTTCAAAAAACGGAACGTTGATTTTTCGAACATTGAACGACCCGTCCTTGTTCAATGCCCTATAGCCCCCGACATCGTTTTTTGTGCCAAGGCCCAGATCATTGAATTTTCTTTTCTGTCTTGCCATTTTTTAAGAATTGTAAAATGATTCCAATGCAAACGAAGTTAACCGAATTCAAGACATAAAAAAAGGAAGGCGCAAAGCTGATATTTTGTAGATTTAGGCTTCAATCAAAATTCAAGTTTATGGTAAAGCTATTTCGTTTTTCAATTGCCCTATTTTTTTTGGTTACTGCCCAATCTTGCAAGAAAACTGTTCAGCAAGAGGTTGTAGAGGAAAACTATGTTGCCGAGAACTATAGCAAACAGGAAGTGGATATCGAAATGCGGGATGGCATCACATTACATACCACCATCTATTCCCCAAAGGATACCTCAAAAGAATATCCTATTTTAATGCAGCGTACTCCCTATAGTTCCAGGCCATATGGTGAGGGAAACTTCAGAAAACAAATCGGGCCTAATTCCCATTTAATGAAGGACGGATATATCATCGTGTATCAAGATGTGAGAGGGAGATGGTTAAGTGAGGGGCACTACGAAAATATGCGTGCTTACATTCCCAATAAAACCTCCAACGACCAAGTTGACGAGAGCTCCGATACTTATGATACTATAGAATGGCTGGTGAATAATGTGGAAAACAACAATGGAAAAGTTGGGGTTTGGGGAATTTCGTACCCCGGTTTTTATGCTACCTATGCCACGGTGGATGCGCATCCTGCCTTGAAGGCAGCTTCACCACAGGCCTGTATTGGTGATTTCTTTTTTGATGATTTCCATCACAATGGTGCATATCTTTTGAGCTATTTTAGGGCCACATCACTTTTTGGAACACCAAGGCCAAATAATGATCAGCCCATTGATACGGCCTGGTATGTGCTTCCAGATATTCAGACCGATGACCAATACCAATTCTTTTTGGATGCCGGTCCCCTAAAAAACCTGAATTCATTTTTTGAGTACGAAACTGTGGATACCCCAACAATGCGCCCGGAAGGTGTAACGGATGACTTTTTCTGGAACGAGATAAAGGACCATCCCAACTACGACGAATTATGGCAGAAAAAAGGTATTATCCAGCATTTGAAGGATGTAAAATCGCATGTGGCCACCATGATTGTTGGTGGATGGTTTGATGCCGAAGATCTTTATGGGCCCTTGGAAACCTACAAAAACATTGAAAAGCATAACGAGGGCAATTATAATACGGTGGTGTTTGGACCTTGGGACCACGGGGGATGGGCTAGGGATAAGGTGAGAAATGTAGTGGGCAACTACTATTTTGGAGATTCCATTTCGCTTTTTTATCAGAAAAATATTGAAACCAAGTTCTTTGACCACTTTTTAAAGGGTAGTGGTGACCATAACAGCGGATTACCAGAAGCCTACGTATTCGACTCGGGAAGAAAAGAATGGAAAACCATGGATTCGTGGCCACCAAAGAATGTGGCAAAAGAAATTATGTTTCTCTCGGATAATGAAGAACTAAGTGCTGAACGACTGGAGACGGTGGCCTTAAACTTTGTTAGCGATGTTAAAAAACCCGTGCCATATTCAGAAGATATAAAATCTGTTTTTACGCCTAGAAAATACATGACCGATGACCAGCGGTTTGCGGCCAGAAGGTCTGATGTTTTAGTTTTTGAGACGGAGGTGATGGAGGAGGATTACACCTTGGCCGGAGACATTTTGGCTAAGCTAAAAGTGGCGACAACCGGGACAGCGGCTGATTGGATTGTGAAAATCATTGATGTGCATCCCTCCAATACGGAAACCAACGAAGAGATGCAGGATCACCTCAAAATGGGGAATTACCATTTGATGGTACGCAGTGAGGTGCTTCGAGGACGATTCCGGAACAGTTTTTCCAAACCTGAGCCGTTCGTCCCTAACCAAAAGACAGCCGTGGACATTAAGCTTCAGGATGTGTTCCATACTATCAAAAAAGGGCATAAGTTGCAGGTTCAGGTACAGAGTACATGGTTTCCCCTTATCGACCTAAATCCGCAAACCTATGTGGAGAATATATTCAAAGCGGGCGAGGACGATTTTCAATCCCAGACCCATACGGTTTTTACGGATTCACAGATTGAATTTTCTGTGCTAAGGTAAACTCAGGCTATTGACATGACCCACTAATTTTTTCCAAAAGATTAGGATTTTATATTTTTCTGCCGTTATATTTGTGGCTCTAAGTTCAAACACGTATTGAATAGTTATCAAGAAAGGTGGAGGGAATAGACCCTATGAAGCCTTAGCAACCCTTGGCCCTGGTCCGAGAAGGTGCTAAATTCTATCCCATTGTGGAATAGATAACAACAATCGAAATTTTTCGGTTTCTCTTTCTTATAACTTTTTGATTTTCCCCGCAGGTTATCCTAGCAGGGGTTTGGCTTTTTAAATTGTTTTTGTTGAATAAAATTTAAAAAACTGGAAATCATGAGTGATCAAAAATTCGCTACCAATGCTTTACACGCTGGACACGACGTAACCGTGAACGGTGGAACAAGGGCCGTGCCCATTTATCAGAGTACTGCCTATGTATTTAATAATTCTGACCATGCCGCCAATCTTTTTTCATTGGCCGAGTTTGGCAATATCTACACGCGGATAAACAATCCAACAAACGATATATTGGAGCAGCGTCTTGCCGCTTTGGAAGGAGGTATCGCTTCCGTGGTATGCTCGTCAGGAACAGGGGCAATAAATACCGCTTTACTAGTTCTGTTGAAAGCGGGTGACCATATTGTTGCATCCAACAGTTTGTATGGGGGTACTTACAACCTTTTTAGTGTAACCCTGCCACGCTTGGGAATCACAACCACTTTTGTGGACCCTTCTGACCCGGCAAACTTTGGTAAAGCGGTTCAAGATAATACTAGGGCGTTTTTTGTGGAATCTCTTGGGAATCCAAAATTGGATGTCCTGGACCTAAAAGCTATTTCCAAGGAAGCAAAGGCTGCACAGGTTCCTTTTATCGTTGACAATACTGTAGCTTCACCGGCCTTGTTGAATCCTATTGAGCACGGAGCAAATATCGTTATCCATTCCCTCACAAAATATATCAATGGTAATGGAACCACTTTGGGTGGGGCTATTATTGACGCGGGCACCTTTGATTGGGCCAATGGAAAATTCCCTGAGTTTACCGAACCTTCACCGGGTTATCACGGATTGGTATATCACGATGCATTGGGTCCTGCGGCATTTATCGCCAAAGTGCGGATTGAAGGCTTGAGGGATCATGGGGCATGCTTAAGTCCGTTCAATGCCTTTCAGATCATACAGGGATTGGAGACCTTGGAAGTACGTATGAAAAAACATAGTGAAAATGCCTTGGCATTGGCGAAATGGTTGGAAGGAAGAGATGAGGTGACCTGGGTAAACTATCCGGGTTTGGAATCCAGCAAGTACAAAAAGTTGTCTGACCAATACCTGCCTAACGGACAGAGCAGTATCGTCACTTTTGGGGTAAAAGGTGGATTTGAATCCTCAAAGAAAATTGCCGATGAAACCAAAATATTCTCCCTTTTGGCCAATATTGGGGATACCAAGTCGCTCATCATTCACCCGGCCAGTACCACCCATCAACAATTGGGTGAAGCTGAGCAAGAATCCACCGGGGTGACCAAAGATCTCATCCGATTATCCGTTGGTCTGGAGAGTTTGGATGACCTAAAATCAGATTTGGAGCAGGCATTTGCCAGCATATAATAGAAAAGGGTTCATTCTAAATTAAAACCAGGGTTTATCTATGCTCCAATCCATAGAAATAAAGGATTTTGTTACCATCAGTGGGTCAACTCAAGAGTTGCAGCTGTCCTATCAAGTATTTGGGCAGAAATTGCATAGTGCTCCAATTGTGCTGGTAAATCATGCCCTAACGGGTAACTCTAATGTTACCGGGGAAGGAGGCTGGTGGTCCGATCTCATTGGAAAGGATAAGTGTATTGATACCAATGTCTACACCATCTTGGCATTTAATGTTCCTGGAAACGGATACGATAGTTTTGTTATTGACAATTACAAGGATTTTGTAGCCGGTGATGTGGCCAGAATTTTCTTGGAGGGATTGAAAGCCCTACAGATAGAAAGACTTTTTGCCATAATCGGTGGCTCTTTAGGGGGTGGAATCGCTTGGGAAATGGCCGCGCTTTCTCCCAAGCTTGCGGAACACCTAATACCAGTGGCATCCGACTGGAAATCTACAGATTGGCTTATTGCCAATTGTCAGATTCAAGAACAGTTTTTGGTCAATTCCAAACAGCCGGTGCACGATGCGCGTATGCATGCCATGTTATGTTATAGAACTCCAGAGTCTTTTAAGGAACGCTTTCATAGGAGTACCAATGAAGAGCTTCAAGTCTTTAATGTGGAGAGTTGGTTGATGCACCATGGTAAAAAATTACAGGAGCGCTTTCAGCTTTCGGCCTATAAGTTGATGAACCAGTTGCTAAAGACAATTGATATTACCAGAGATGGAGATAAGGCTTTTCAGGCCCTAAAGGAGAGTGATACCAAGATTCATATCGTTGGGGTCAATTCGGACTTGTTTTTTACTGCGGAAGAGAACAAGGAGACTTTCAGGCATTTGGCCCAAGCAAACACCAATGTCACTTATGGAGAGGTGCAGTCGCTTCATGGCCATGATGCTTTTCTTATCGAATTTCAGCAGTTGGAAAATCTGTTGAAACCTATTTTTCAAAAGCAGGCCATCAGGGAGCGGATCAAAATTCTGAAGTTTGGGGGTAAGTCCCTGGCCAATGGAGATGGACTAAAAAATGTTCTGGATATCATTGAAAACAGGGCGAAGAATAAAGAACACATAGCAGTGGTACTTTCTGCAAGGGGCAGAGCCACGGACGAATTGGAGGCCATGCTTGTGAATGCAGCCTCGGGAAAAGATATAGATCAGGCATTGGTAGCATTTAAGGAATACCAGAATTCGGCAAGTCCGAAGGTGGTTTTGACCCAAGAATTCGATACTATCAAAAAACTATTGCATGGGGTATCGCTCACAGGGGATTATAGTCTCAAAACCAAAGATGAGCTGCTCGCTTTCGGAGAATTGATATCTGCCAAGGTGATTACAGACTTACTATCCGAAAAGGGAGTGAAGGCAAAATTCGTAGACTCAAGGGAATTGATCAAGACCGACGATAGTTTCAATAACGCGGAGGTTGACGAAGCTGTTTCCAAGGAGAATGTGATACGGTATTTTAGAGAGCTGGAGGAGGGTACTGTCGCAATTACCACAGGATTCATTGCGTCTACCCCAGATGGGGAAACAACAACGCTTGGGCGAAATGGGAGCAATTACTCCGCTGCCCTACTGGCTAATTTTTTGGATGCCCAGGAGTTGGTGAACTTTACGCATGTGGATGGAATCTTTACGGCAAATCCGGATTTGGTCGTTGAAGCCAAACGCATTGATGCGATTTCCTACGAAGAAGCCAACGAACTGGCAAATTTCGGAGCAAATATCTTGCATGCGAAAACCATCATTCCACTTATAGAAAAAAACATTCCGCTCCGAATAAAGAATACGTTTAATCCAAATAATGAGGGAACCCTGATTGGTCCCAAAACTGGAAATGGAGGTATTAAATCCCTTTCGGTTTTGGAGGATGTGGCTCTGGTGAATCTATCAGGGCGCGGGCTATTGGGAAAAGTAGGCATCGATGCCAGGATTTTTAAGGCTTTGGGCCAGAACAACATTAACGTTGGAATAATTTCCCAGGGTTCCTCGGAAAGAGGAATTGGATTGGTGGTAGATGCTGCAAAAGCCAAAAAAGCCAAAAAAGTTTTGGATCTGGAATTCGAGACGGACTATTCTGCACAAGATGTGAACCAAATTACAGTGATGGAGGACGTTTCCGTGATATCCATTGTTGGGATGGACCTGAGTACTTTTCACAAGCCATTCAATGCCTTGGTCAAGAACCAGGTGGTCCCATTGCTATTCAATAATACGGTAACCGGGAAAAATGTGAGTTTGGTGGTCAAAAAAGAGGACTTGCATAAGGCCATCAATGTGGTGCACGGTCAAATTTTTGGAATTGCCAAGCGGGTAAATCTGGCCATATTTGGGCACGGTAATGTCGGAGGAACTTTAATTGATCAAATACTGGATTCAACGAGTAATATTGAAGAACGCAAAGGAATCGATTTGCGGATTTTTTCCGTTTCAAACTCCAAAAAGGCCCTATTAAGTGCTGAAGGTGTTTCAAAAGAATGGCAATCGGACTTAAAAACCACAGGCCGATCCTATGAAGTGGGTGAAATCATAGATTTTGCCAAGGCACACCATTTGGAGAATTTGATAGCCGTGGACAATACCGCTAGCCAGGAATTTGTCTCCCATTATCAACAATTGATAGAAAATGGGTTTGATTTGGTGTCTTCCAATAAAATCGCGAACACCTTGGATTTTTATTATTACAAATCCATTCGGAGAGATTTGGAGAAAAACCAAAAACAGTATCTATACGAGACCAATGTTGGGGCAGGATTACCTTTAATAGATACCATAAAACTACTACATCTTTCTGGGGAGAACATTACCCGTATCAAAGGAGTTTTTTCAGGTTCCCTAAGCTACATTTTTAATACATTTTCTGAAAATGACGTTGCATTTTCCAGTATTGTTAAGGAAGCAATGGAGCATGGCTTTACCGAGCCTGACCCAAGGGAGGATCTTTCGGGAAATGATGTGGGGAGAAAATTGTTGATTCTTGCACGTGAATTGGATCTGCAGAACGAGTTTTCGGATATTTCGGTGGAAAACCTGATACCGAAGGCACTTCAAACTGTGGGTTTTGATAGTTTTATGAATAGTATCGAAACCATGAATGGCAAATTTTCCAAAGTAAAACAGGAACAGAAAAAGGGACATGTGCTCCGATATATTGGGGACTTGCATGGCGACCTTCAAAAAGACAAAGGCATTTTAGATGTGAAATTGGTCTCGGTCCCAAAGGAAAGTGCACTGGGTCAGGTTAGCGGCTCAGATTCAATTATTGAAATTTATACCGAATCCTATGGGGAGAATCCCTTGGTAATCCAAGGTGCCGGAGCTGGAGCGGCGGTGACTGCTAGGGGTGTTTTCGGGGACATACTTAGAATAGCAGAGAAGATATAATGGCAGAGCAAAAAAGATTTGAAACCGAGGCGATACGAACACAGGTTGAAAGGACGCAGTTCTTGGAGCATTCGAGTCCAATGTACCTTACCTCAAGTTTTGTGTTTGAAGATGCAGAAGATATGCGGGCTTCCTTTGCAGAAGAAAAAGAGCGCAATATCTATTCCAGATATTCCAACCCAAATTCCTCGGAATTTATTGATAAGGTATGTAAAATGGAGGGAGCTGAGGCTGGTTTTGCCTTTGCTTCTGGGATGGCAGCAGTCTATTCCACATTTGCCGCCTTGTTGGAAAGTGGGGACCATATCGTTTCTTCAAAAAGTATTTTTGGTTCAACACATACCTTGTTTACTCAGTTCTTCCCGAAGTGGAATATTTCAACAAGCTATTTCGATGTCAATAATTTGAACGGCATCGGGGCCCTAATTACGGAGAAAACCAAGATTCTTTATGTGGAATCCCCTACCAACCCGGGAGTGGATGTGTTAGATTTGGAAGTTTTGGGAGATGTCGCAAAAAAGCATGGACTTAATTTCATCATTGATAATTGTTTTGCCTCGCCTTACCTGCAACAGCCCATTAAATTCGGCGCAGATTTGGTAATTCATTCTGGGACAAAACTAATGGATGGTCAAGGTCGGGTGCTAGCGGGCATCACAGTGGGGAGTCATGAATTGATGGACAGGATTTATCGGTTTGCAAGAATTACTGGCCCAGCACTTTCCCCATTTAATGCGTGGGTGCTGTCCAAAAGCTTGGAAACGTTGGCCTTACGGGTCGATAGACATTGTTCCAATGCGCTGGAATTAGCTACGTATTTGGAAAATCATCCAAAAGTGGAGTGGGTAAAATATCCATTTTTGAAATCACATCCCAAGTATGAAGTGGCCAAGAAACAAATGAAGGCGGGAGGATGTGTGGTGGCCTTTGAAGTGAGGGGTGGTCTCGATTCTGGGAGGAAGTTCTTTGATAAAGTTCAAATGTTATCGCTATCTGCCAATCTTGGCGACTCACGAAGTATTATTACCCATCCGGCATCCACTACGCATAGCAAGTTAACGCAAGAGGAAAGACTGGCCGTAGGTATTTCTGAAGGAATGGTCCGGGTTTCTGTAGGGTTGGAACACGTGGACGATATTATTGCCGACATTGCCCAAGCTTTGAGGTAGACCGTAAGGCTAGTTCCGAAGGAGGAGTGTAAAGACGATTTTTCG
>JBCCUY010000048.1:0-14276 GCA_039196145.1 Bacteroidota bacterium | reverse complement strand
TTTCCTTGGCGGAGATTATGTGCTTGGGGCGGAACTGTACAAAGACGAATATCACTGGGGTACCTTTCAGAATTTGTTTGCCGATAACAACGGAAATGGGAGCCTACAAGGTGATCGCCTGAGCCGGAATCGTGAGTTCAGGAGCCAATTGAACCTTTTTGGAAGTTATACCTTGCCCTTATCCAATGTTCTGTCGGCACAGTTGGGACTTAACCTCAACAATACCCAATTCGATTTTAGGGATCTGTTCAACCAAGGGGATACCAACACTTCTGCCAACCGTAATTTTGATGCTATCCTCTTGCCAAGTTTTGGACTGCAATACCAACTTCAAAACGGACAGTTGTATGCCAACGTTTCCCGTGGGTTTTCAAATCCCAGTTTGGAGGAGACCTTGACCCCTGATGGCGTAATCAATCCGGATATTGCCCAGGAAACCGGCACTAATTATGAACTGGGTGGGAACATCTCCCTTTTCAAAAAGAATCTATCACTTGTTTGGTCCTTGTATCGTATGAATATCAACAATCTTTTGGTGGCCCAACGGGTGGGGGAAGACCAGTTTATTGGTCGTAATGCTGGTGAGACCCGGCATCAAGGACTGGAATTGGATATCAAATATGCCCTGAAACTTTGTGAAGGCCTGGTGTTATCACCCTATATCAGTTATACCTTGAACGACCACAGCTTTGTGGATTTTGTGGACGAGGACAATGACTTTTCGGGCAACCCTTTGACCGGGGTACCCAAGCACCGCATCAGTTCTGGGGTGGATGTACGCCATATCAATGGGCTTCGATTCAATCTCACCCATCAGTTTGTAGATGAGATTCCGCTGCGGGATGACAACTCCTTGAACAGTGAGTCCTTTAACGTTTTTCATGCCAAGCTGGCTTATCAGACCAGTCTGTCTAACCGCTTTTCATTGGGCTTAAATGCTGGAATCAATAACCTTTTTGATACCAACTATGCCCAAAGTGTACTAATCAATGCTTCCAGTTTTGGAGGCGCTGCCCCTCGTTATTTTTATCCAGGGAATGGCCGTAATGTATATGGTGGAGTGACCCTAGGATATCGGCTATAGGTCCGAAAAACAGCATATCCCAAACCTTTAGAAATACTGTAAGTGTAACAGTAGCGGAAATTGTATCTCCTTGGTGAAAATGAAACCACATGAAGAGCATGACGATCATAAACAGTCCCATTTTTTTAACCCTGCTGGTAATCACCGTGTCATCCACCATTAACCCCGCTCCAACACAAACCAAGACCATGAACGAGATTTTATACACCTTCCCGGAGGAGAGCATTCAACACGAAGGCACATGGTTGCAGTGGCCCCATCATTTTCAATATGGAAAAAGATTCAGGAACGACCTTGACCCAACTTGGGTGGAGATGACCCGAGAGCTCGTCTCTAGCGAAAAGGTTCATATTGTAGCCTATAACGCCAAAGAAAAAGAAAGGATCAAAGACCTGCTGACCACAAATTTCATTGATTTAAAAAATGTGGACTTTACCATAGCTCCCAACGACGATTTCTGGATTCGGGATAACGGTCCCATTTACGTCCATGATCAAGAAGGAAATTTGGTAATCCAGGATTGGGGTTTTAATGGATGGGGAGGCAAGGCGGATTATAAAAATTGTAACGTTGTTCCGAAGAAGATTGGTCAAAAGCAGAATAAAAAAGTGGTCGACCTCAACGCTATTTTGATCAATGAAGGTGGAAGCGTAGAACTGGATGGTCATGGCACCTTAATGGCCTGCAAAAGCTCCATCTTAAACGCAAATAGAAACCCTGGCATGACCCTAAAAGAAGTGGAACAGATTTTTACCAAATACCTTGGGGCCACTAATTTTGTATGGCTCGATGGACAGGCCGGTTTGGAAATCACCGATCAGCATATAGACGGTTTTGCCCGTTTTGGGAATGCACGTACCATAGTAACCATGGCGCCGGAAGACCTGGAAAAGTTCGATGTTACCCCATCGGATATTAAAAAATTATTTGCCGCTACCAACAACAAGGGGCAAGCCTATAATTTTATAAAACTTCCCTTGACCCAAAACACCGTTCGTACCACCTACGGAAAAGATTTGGGCTATAAAGGTTCCTATTGTAACTATTATATTGCCAATACCAAGGTTTTGGTCCCCACCTATAATGATGAAAACGATGCTACGGCCATTCAATTCTTGCAGCGACTGTATCCCAACCGAGAAGTTGTGGGGATTGATTTTAGAAACGTTTATGCCAATGGGGGTATGGTGCACTGTGTTACACAGCAGCAACCCAAAGGGTAGAATTATTTCAAACTCAGCCCGCCAAGGCCCCGATGCAAATGGTCTTTTTTTAACATTCCTCTAATTAAACGACCTTAATGGTACACTATCTTTGGTAGGCAAACTAAACCCTTAAGCATGTACCCAACACAAAAGAGTATTCGCCTACTGGTTTTATTTTTCATAGGCCTTTTGATGATTCAATGCGCTCCAAAAAAAGAGGAAACACCAATCTTTGTTGACCAATCTCTTACAGAAAAAGATATTGCTGCCATTAAAGCAGCCCGAAAAAACTATACGAATGCTTGGTTGACTGGTGATTCTACACAAATCATGGCCACGCTGATAAAAGATGCAGTTTTAATTCCCCACCATGGGGATATGCCCATTGAAGGTGCTACGGCTATCAAAGAATTCTGGTGGCCTGCCGATGGACTTCCTTCCAAGGTGACCGAATTTACTTCCACTACGGAAGAGGTGGATGGCCATGGCAACATCGCTTATGTGCGAGGGCGTTTCACCCTTGTGTTTACGTATGGCGACCAAACCTATTCCAACAAGGGTAATTACCTCAACGTGCTTAAAAAAAATGAGAATAACGAGTGGAAATTGGCTCGCTTGATCTGGAACGATCCCATTGCCACAACAAATGATTAGAGGGCATGTTCTGACTACCATTGGAACGCCAACAGGTAAAAATCAACTACGAAGCACCCATTACCTCTCTTAGTTTACCGTTATCACCTATATTTAAGGGGAACATAGGGCGACCATGGGCGAGAACAACTTCAGCTATAAAAAAGCAAATCGATTTTTACCGCATATACTGGTGGTCGGCATCGGAATAGGCACCGCCAATTATATTATCAATGATGGCCTAAACTGGATTCAATCTTGTGTGCAGTCCCTGTCGACAAGTTTGCTTATTGGATATAGTTTGGTTGCTATTGGCGTAAACAAATCTTGGCTCAAATCGCAGATCCATCCCTCATGGAAACTGTATACCGTTCTCATCCTATTTTTTGTTTTCATGGGCATGTTAGCGACGGAGATAGAACACGGTATTCGGTCGTTGGTGTTTCAAAGTGAAGCATTTCAACCGTGTTCCGCCGGAAAAATGTATGCCTTCAATGGGATTATTTCCCTTATTCTAGGCTTTAGTTTTTTTCAGAACGAGTTCTTTTTTCGGAACAAAAACGCCCAAACCCCAGATGCAACGACATCAAATCCCGGAACCATCAAAGAACCTATCACCAATGTTCCCGTAAAGGAGGGTCAGAATATTTTATTGATTCCCATTGCCGACATTGTCTATTTTGAAGCCTATGACAACTATTCTTTTGTGTACGATGCCAAGGGAAAGAAAAGGCTTTGCGATTACTCCCTCCTCTTTTTGGAACAGCGATTGGGCAGTGAGTTCCCAAGGGTACACCGAAAATACATTGTTAACTCCAGTCACATCCAACACATTAAACCCCATTTGAATGGACGTTATCTCATTGTATTTGGTCTTACCCAATTAGAGCCAATTTCCACAAGCAAGAGCTATGCGACCACCATCCGGAAACTCATCAAGTTAGAGTAAGAGTTGGTTTCCCGTAACTAGAAAACCTGTTTTTGCAGAATTCCAGATTTCATTCGCCTATAAAGGCATACCCCTCACCCAACTATGGGGTGGCTCGCCAGATTTCACTTTCGTAAGCAGTTAGATTTCAATTATTTGCCATCAAAAGCAATCTCATGGAAATAGTTCACAAGGCAAACATTTTACTACATGTTGTTACCGGGTCCATCGGCCTGCTGCTTGGAATGGTCGCCCTTTTCACCCAAAAAGGAGGAAAGGTCCATAACAAAAGTGGAAGACTCTTTTTAAAGTTGATTTCCGTGGTCATCCTTACCGGACTCATCGGGGTCTTTGTCTTTGGCCGAAATACCTTTCTGCTGGTCATTACCGTATTGAGCGGCTATGTATCCTTTTCTGGCTCCCGGGTGCTATTGAACAAAACCAACACTCCCAAAAAGCTGGACATGCTGATGGCCCTGACCAGCCTTGTGGTGCTGGCCTATTTCCTGTATTATTTTAAATCCATTGGTATGATATGGTCGCCCATTATCATTTACAGCACAGTAGGGGCTTTGGTGCTTGTGGTTACCTATGACTTTTTAAGATATCTTATCCCTCAAAAAAAGTACATCCAAAATCGCATCTGGATCTACGAGCATATTTACAAAATGACCAGTGCATTTTCCGCCCTATTGTCTGCATTTACCGGAACGGTATTGGACCAATACCAACCCCATAGCCAATATATTCCCTCGGCGGTGAGCATGGCCATTATCCTCGGGTTTATGTTTTATGTGTATCGCTATGGCCTAAAGCGATTTCCAAAACCGAGAAAAACAACCCGTCCATCCTAAAAGCCGTATTAGTTTAAGCATCTTATGTTCCACATTTTGTGCCGTTTATGAATTATATTTGGAGGGGGAGCAAAATCCCACCTGCCATGGAACGAAGACAATTCATCAAGAAAAATACCGGGATGTTGGCCTCCATTCCCCTCCTCAATTTTCACCCCAACCTCATATTTGACTTTATGGAAAACGAAATTTTCAAATGCAAGATTGGAGGGTTCGATTGCACCATTTTCAAAGATCTCATGTTTACCTATCAGGTCAAGGACTACTTCATAAATGCGAACAAAAAAGAACTGGACACCGCTTTAAACCGTTATGCCCTAAACGGAGAAAGCATTCCCTCCCCATACATTGCTATGTTGTTACAAAAGGGGGACCGAAAAATACTCATCGATTCCGGAATCGGGTTTTCTGAAGAACCTATTGTTTTTAAGGGAAAATCTTTTGTTTTAAAAGGACGGTTGGGACACTTGTTGACCCAAGAAAACATCAGTACGGATGATATTACGGATGTGGTAATCACACATTTCCATCCCGATCATATTGGAGGCGTCCATTCCGATGATGGGAAACTCCTTTTCAAGAATGCTACCTTCCATGTCCACCAGACCGAATGGGATTTTTGGCATACCTCCAAATCGGATGCCCAACCACCCTTGTTCAAATACTTTGTGGAACAGAACATTAGCCCCTTAAAAAATGGAAAACTGAATCGTATCACCCAAGATTATCAGGAAATCTGCGAAGGGGTGGTTTCGGTGAACGCGCCAGGGCATACCCTAGGGCAAATTGGTCTCATCATTGGAGATGGCAACGAACAGTTACTGTACATTTCAGACGCATTTTTACACCCCCTTCACATAGAACAACTGGATTGGCAGACCAGTTTTGACCTGGACCATAAACAGGCCAAGGACACCCGGACCAAACTTCTGAAGCTTGCCCATACCGAAGGCATGAAAATAAACGCCTTTCATTTTGACTTTCCCGGTTTGGGAGTTGTGGAACGAAACAAAGGAAACTGGAAATGGCGTTACGATTAAGAAGTTCGCTGGCCCTATTTGTTTTGGTCTTGACATGGGCATGCAACACCAAATCCAAGGACAGTACTGCGGAAACCGAGGTGCCTACCCCTCCTCCCAACATTCTATGGTTGGTGGTGGAAGATATGGGCCCCTATCTCCCTTCCTTTGGGGACTCCACCGTGGTAACGCCCAACCTTAGTAAATTGGCTGCCGAAGGCATCCGCTATACCCATCTTTTTTCCCCTTCCGGGGTTTGCGCGCCCAGTCGGGCGGCCATTGCCACGGGCATGTACCCCACAAGCATTGGGGCCAGCCATATGCGCACCCATTCCCATACCGAGATTACGGGTCTGCCCGCTTACGAGGCCGTTCCCCCGCCTGAGGTAAAAATGCTGAGTGAACAATTGCGAAGTATAGGCTACTTCTGTACCAACAATGCCAAAAACGATTATCAATTTAAAGCTCCTATGACCGCTTGGGACCAAAATGGCGATGATGGCCATTGGAGAAACCGAAAGCCCGGGCAACCCTTTTATTCCATTTTTAATTTTGGGGTCACCCATGAATCCGGGCTTTTTGAACCTTATGAAAGGGAAGAGATCATCCCTAAGAACCTCCCATTTCCCATTCCGCCATATTTGCCGGACACCGAGGTGGTGCGTAGAGATCTTTGGAAAATGTACAACAACATTGCCCTGATGGACCGCCAAGTAGGGGAAGTCCTGGACCAATTGGAGGAAGATGGGTTAATGGAGAACACCATCATCTTTTTCTATGCCGATCATGGAGGGCCCTTGCCCCGACAAAAAAGGTTGGTGTATGATTCCGGATTGAACGTCCCTATGATCGTGCGCTTCCCGGATAAAAAGAAGGCCGGAACCATAGATGACCAACTCATTAGCTTTATTGATTTTGCACCGACGGTACTTACCTTGGCTGGGCAAACCCCTCTCGATCACCTGCAAGGCCAAACCTTTATTGGCGATGAACAACAAAGAAAGTATATCCACGGAGCAGCAGATAGGTTTGATGGGGTAACCGATGTGATCCGCGCCGTGCGGGATGCTCGTTATAAATATGTGCGAAACTATAGACCGGAACAGGGCAACTACCTACCCAATGCGTACCGGGAACGCATCCCCACCATGAAGGAATTGTTGCGTATGCGGGACCTGGGAACGCTGAACGAAGTACAGGCCTTATGGTTTACAGAAAACAAGCCCGAGGAAGAGTTGTACGACTGTGTAAACGACCCCCACGAAATACAAAACCTAGCGGAGCAACCGGAATACAAAGAAAAACTCCAGGAGCTTCGTGCGGAAATGGACCGCTGGCTCGCTGAGATTGGTGACCGGCCCAACCTACCCGAACGCGAGTTGATCGCCCAGCTCTGGGATGGAGCGGAAGAACAACCGGTGACCAAAAAGCCAGTGGTGCTACAAGTGGATAGCGAAATTACCATGGAATGCCCAACAAAAGGAGCAAGTATTGGGTACAGAGTTATTGGGCAGGATAGTATTTCCTCCCCGTGGCAAATGTATAGAGCACCCTTTAGGGTTGAAAATGGCACTCGATTGGAAATTGCAGCGCACAGAATTGGGTTTAAGGCCAGTGAATCTGTACCGTTCCAAGTGTCTTTTTAGTCAATGTTGCCGATAGTCCCTACAACTTTGCTACGCATGATGGGACTACTATGTTCAACCATTTGTGAGGCTTAAATGTTATATTTGGATCTATAATCCAGTCCCCCGCTGAAAATATTTTCATCATGGGAATCATCATCAAACACAAAAAACACCTGTATAAACGACTGATTATTTGGTCCGCCATCATTGCCTTTCTGGCTTTTTCACCCTTAATTATTGGATTGGTAGGTGCCTGGATTACAGAATGGCAGACCGGGGAACCCTGTCATGAAGGGAATTGCAGTTGGATGGTCCTTCCTTGGTTGAGCATGTTCACCATTCCTATAGGTGGCCTTATCTTCTTGGTTTTTGTGATTATTGCCGCGGTGGATATTTCATCCTTAAACAACACAAAGGACACCCGAGCAAAAAGCGAATAAATATTAAATAGGAGCTAAAAATAGCTCCCAAACCTCCAAAGAGATGAGCAATATTCAGGACATGAATAATCGGATAGCACAAAACCGTAACCAGCGTCCTTCTAAACGACCTAAATTCAAAGAGAATAACAGAAAGGGAATATATTCATCTGTCAAAAAAAAAGAGCGTCCTGATTTTAAAACCATACCAAAGAAGGAACTTAAGAAAATAAAAAAACAAATAGTTAATCAGCTTGCGGCGGAACGAAAAAAGGAACAGATTATATTAGGAGTAACCATTGCTTGTGGACTAATTATCTTAATTGGGATACTGTTGTGGCTGAATTAAAGAACCTTTAAAACATTGGCTAAACCCTATTACGGTGTTGTGCCGCAACGAAATCATAATTGTAATCATCACCTCAAAACCTCCCCCAAACTCCGCAACAAATCAGCCGAGCTTTGAACCTCCCTTCGCGAAAAAACCTCTTCTTCCAGATAGTGCAACATAAAAACAAGCTCATCCAAACGTTGGGCTACCCGTTCGGGAGTGCCATAGCCATCGGTGATTAAGTTGTTCAACTTTTCGATTTGGGTCGGTGTCAACATAAACGCAATGTAGCAAGCGTTTTTAATCCATGTAACTACTAATTAGTAGTATTTTTAAGGAAGCAAATACCATTGTATGACCCTCCACCTCCTTTCGTCAGAAGACCTCACCCCAGAGCTAGATCAGCAACTCGCCGGTCTGTTCCGGCAGTTAACGGACCGCAAAGAACCCCTTCCTGTATCCGAAATTATGGACAAGGCAGACCAGCTTAGCTTGGTCTATTGCAAAGAGGGGAATCGCATCTTGGGCATGGCGGCCCTATGTTCGTACAGTGTGCTATCAGGGCACAAAGGTTGGATCGAGGATGTGGTGGTGGATGCCAACGCCAGGGGCAAGGGCATTGGCCGACTTTTGGTGGAAAAACTACTGGAGATTGCCCGCCAAAAAGGCCTCACCGATGTCCTCCTCTTTACCGCCAACCATCGTGAAAGTGCCATCCACCTCTATAAAAAACTGGGTTTTGTGGCCTCCACAAGCGGTATGTATTATCTTAATCTGGAAAACGCCTAAACATGAACCTCAACCAAATTACTGTTCCATCCAAAAATCTTGACACCTCCGTTGCTTTTTATGAAAAACTGGGCCTACAACCCATAGTAAAGGCATTGCCCCATTACGCCCGTTTTGTCTGCCCCGATGGCGGATCATCCTTTTCCCTGCATTTGGTGGAAGAGCTGCCCAAGGGCGACGGTATTTACGTCTACTTTGAGTGCGATGACCTAGATGAACAGGTGGAATCCCTGGTGCAAAAAGGCATCTCTTTTGACGAGCCACCTAGCGACCGCCCCTGGTTATGGCGAGAAGCCCGCCTAAAAGACCCGGACGGCAACCAAATTATCCTCTACCATGCTGGGAAAAACCGGTTGAACCCACCTTGGAAAGTCTGACCGCTCCAATGGAAACAGACACATTTTCAGCCTACTATGTTTTGCAGCTCTATTAAATTGGCTACCTTTAAAGGAAGTCGGCCATAGGATTTTATGGTCACATTGTTCATCAATCCAACGAATCATCATGAAACTGAGCTGTACCATTTTGGCGCTGGCATTTTCCCTTGTAGTGGCAGCCTCCAATCTAAAAATTTCAACCCCACTATTATTTAACGAAGCTGACGAAGCCTATGCCCTGGTTAATGTAAGTTGGGACAATGCATGGCACAATTCCAAAAATCATGATGCAGTCTGGCTGTTCTTTAAGTCCATCAAAGGCACAGGGGGCTACAAGCACATCAACGTGGCACAAGAAGGGCATCGGGTGGTTTCTGTATTCACCGAGAATTTGGAACTGGATATTCATGTCCCCAAGGATGGAGTGGGTCTTTTCCTAAGATCCAAGAACACCTTCCGTGGCCGAGTGGAGGTAACGCTCAAAATACAGTTGCACAGACCCAGCTTTGCCGAAGTGGATCCAAGGGGCTGGTATTTTCATGCTTATGGCATAGAGATGGTACATATTCCGCAAGGCGGGTTCACCCTTGGCGATCCTGACCATGCTGCCCATGAATTTGGAAGTTTTTATGCCCCTGACAAAAAGGGAAGTCCGCGTGGCTTGGTTTCCATAAACTCCCAAAACCAAGAATTGACCGTTTCCGAGACCGGAGATCTATATTACAACTCCGGTGAGCACAAATACGAAGGTGACCAGCAGGGGCCAATTCCGGCTTCGTATCCTAAAGGGGTTTCTCCATTTTATATGATGAAATATGAACCCACGGAAGGGCAGTATGTGACCTTTTTGAACAGTTTGAGCGCTGATCAAACCGCGGCCCGAATTATTCATACGGAAGAAAATTATGCAAATCAAGGTGGGACCATTACCCCTGAAAATAACAGATATGTCACATCAAATCCCAATAAGCCCTGTCTTTTTCTTGGTTGGGATGATGCCATGGCCTTTGCTGACTGGGCCGGGTTAAGACCCATGACCGAGTTTGAATTCACCAAGGCCGCCCGAGGAACGGATCCACCTAAGGCACACGATTTTCCATGGGGTACGGATGACAAAGCAAAAATGCAGCGCCTTCCCACCCTGGACCGAAACCTGCATATGGTGAACAGCTGGGACGAGTCAAAGTTGGAAGAGGATACCTATGCCCATTTTGGTGCCTCCTATTATTGGGTGATGGACATGGCCGGAAGTGTTTGGGAGCGCGTGATCACCATTGGGCACCCCAAAGGGAGATCTTTTACAGGGGTTCATGGCGATGGTGCATTGTCCGATGATGGCTTTGCCAATATTCAAAATTGGCCTCAAGGGGATAGCGATGGAGGAATTGGTTTTCGAGGTGGCGGGTTTTACGGACATGATCGGGAATACCATGAATTCAATCCATTTAGCCCTGTAGCCTACAGGCGATACGGGGGGTGGCATGGAGCCATGCGAAACAATGCCTACGGCACCCGTTTTGTAAGAAGCTTGGATTAACACCTTTAACTATGCAAAGGTTAGCGCTTCGTTAAAGTAGCTCCATCTTTATCCAAGGCTGTTTATCTTGTTTCCATATGAGGCATTTCATAATCATTATTGGATTTTTGGCTTTTCAATGCGGATGGTCGCAGGCTACCGTAGAAGACACGGATTTGGTGGAAGCAACGATGGAGCTTACCCAAGACCGGGTGACCTACGACCCTTCCTATTTTTCCATTCCCTATCCTAACGGAGATGTGCCCGCCAATAAGGGGGTCTGTACGGACGTGGTTATCCGAGCTTATCGAAAGGTGGGCCTTGATCTACAAAAAGAGGTGCACGAGGACATGAAGGCCAACTTTGGAGCCTACCCCAAAATCTGGGGTCTTACCCGCACCGATACCAATATTGACCACAGGCGGGTCCCCAACCTCATGACCTTTTTTAAACGACAGGGGGCCGAAAAACCCATCTCGCAGAACGGCAAGGATTATCTTCCCGGCGATGTGGTCTGTTGGAACCTTAGAGGCGGCATCACACATATTGGTATTGTAGTGGACCAAATGTCCCGGGATGGAAAGCGTCCTTTGATCGTGCATAACATTGGAAGCGGGCAGGTGATGGAAGACCTCCTTTTTGAGTATAAGATCATTGGCCATTATGCTTACAAATTGAATCGGTAGTTGATTGTCAATTCCAGTGGTTTTTGAGCGATGCGAAAAAACTGTATCGAGAATTGCATTCCGGCAGGCAGGTTTTTTTCCTTTGGAAAAAACTCGAACTGACCTTACTTTTAACTTCTAAACCCTAAAATCCCCATCGGTTGTCATTCTATCAGACCCTTACCGACATCGGAACGAAGTTCATAAAGAAACATACCCTATTTAAGTACGGTTTCAATCTCTCGCCCATGTACCGTAGGAGTACGGGCAGAATCATTAAGGTATCTGAAGATTTGCTCCACATTCAGGTAAAACTTCCCATTTCTTGGAAAAACAGAAACTATGTCAACTCTATTTTTGGTGGGAGCCTGTTCTCCGCAGTGGATCCTATACCCATGGTACAACTCATGAATCTATTGGGCAAGGATTATGTGGTCTGGGATAAGTCAGCAGAAATTCGTTTTAGACGCCCGGCCAAGGAACATTTATATGCGGAATTTACCTATTCGCTAAAGGAATTGGAGGAAATCAAAGCGATGGTGGCGCAGAAAAATGAGGTGGATATTGAAAAACTGACCCTGCTCACCAACAAGGACAAAGGCATCGTATTTTGCGAGGTCAAAAAGACCATCTACGTGGCAGATAAGGCCTATTTTAAGCGGAAAAGAGCCGCCAAAGAAGCCAAATAACTCCCCCGATTGTAGTATCTTGTAAGATGAAAAACGAAATGCTTTTTCGTTCTCCTGACTAATTCAAAACAGCTACCTATGACCGATTTGGAAATCGCCAAAGGCGTTACCCTACAGCCTATTCAGAACATTGCCAAAAAATTTGGAGTCGACCCAGAATCCATTGAAATGTACGGGAAGTATAAGGCCAAGTTGCCCTTGGATGCCATCAACACTTCCAAAGCAGCGCAGAGTAACCTTATCCTGGTCTCCGCCATTTCCCCTACTCCAGCTGGGGAGGGTAAGACCACTATGTCCATTGGCCTTACCGAAGGCCTCAACCGCTTGGGCAAAAAGACCACGGTGGTGCTCCGGGAACCTTCTCTGGGCCCTGTTTTTGGGATCAAAGGCGGCGCAACGGGCGGGGGTTATTCCCAAGTATTGCCCATGGAAGACATCAACCTGCACTTTACAGGGGATTTTGCGGCCATAGAAAAGGCACACAACCTGCTCTCTGCGGTTATCGACAATAATATCCAAAGCAAGACCCGTTCGCTTCGTTTAGACCCAAGAACCATTGGCTGGAAACGGGTGATGGACATGAACGACCGCTCCCTTCGCCATATTATTGTGGGTCTGGGCGGAACTACCTCCGGGATTCCACGGGAAACCGGTTTTGATATTACCGCCGCTTCCGAAATCATGGCCATTCTATGTTTGGCCGAAGACCTCAGCGATCTCAAAAAACGCTTGGGCAATATCTTCGTAGGCTACACATTTGATAAAGAACCTATCTACGCCAAGGACTTGAAGGCCGAAGGTGCCATGACCGCCTTGCTCAAAGATGCCATTAAACCCAATTTGGTACAGACCATAGAAGGGAATCCAGCAATTATCCACGGTGGGCCTTTTGCCAATATTGCACAGGGCACCAACTCGGTCATCGCTACGCGCATGGGAATGTCGCATTCCGATTATACCGTTACGGAAGCCGGTTTTGGATTTGACCTTGGGGCCGAAAAATTCTTCGATATCAAATGCCAAAGTGCCGGACTAAAGCCCAAGGCGGTAGTGTTGACCGCCACAATCCGCGCCCTTAAATATCATGGCGGAGCCGACTTAAAATCCCTCACCGAACCCAACGTGGAAGCCCTGAAAAAGGGATTGCCCAACCTGGAGAAACACTTGGAGAACATTGCCAAGTTCCAAGTGGTGCCGGTAATTGCCATCAACCGTTTTGTGACGGACACCGATGAAGAAATTGAAGTAATCCAAGAGCTGGCCAAATCCAAAGGGATACGTGTGGCCCTGGCCGAAGTCTGGGCCAAAGGGGGAGAGGGTGCCGAAGCCCTGGCACAACATATTATTGAAGTGGTGGAATCCGGTACCTCCAATTTTAAGCCCTTGTATAACTGGGAATCTTCCGTTATGGACAAGATTGCCACCATAGCTGCGGAAATCTACGGGGCCGAGCATGTGGATTATACCTCCAAGGCCAAGGGCCATTTGCGAAAAATTACCAATCTGGGGCTGGACCATCTGCCTGTGTGCATTGCCAAGACCCAAAAATCCCTATCGGACAATCCCAAGTTGTTGGGTAGGCCCAAGGACTTTATCATTACTGTTCGGGAAATCGAAATAGCAGTTGGCGCGGGATTTTTAGTCCCGATTACGGGAGATATTATGCGGATGCCCGGCTTACCTGCAACACCCTCCTCCGAAGGAATTGATGTAAATGATGATGGGGAAATTACCGGTTTATTCTAGGTGCTGAATCAGATACGTTGTAACCAATAGCGCATATCCACCTCTTTGGAGATAATTTCCTTTACTTCGGATAATTGTACCCGTTGTTGCTCCCCCCATGCCCCACCCCTTGCTACGGCCCTGTTTAGTATTAACATGCTTTTTTTAAAAAAGCATTTAATTGGTTTTTACTAACTTGTATTTTAATGGTATTTTCACTGACATTTCCTGTACTGCAATACTGGATATTGCATTTTGCCTTATAAATTGTAAAGATAGACTGATACCCTAACCCTTGTTTTTGTTGTTCTTGTATAATTGTATTTCTTTATGACTGTCCAATTATGTTTTTGTATATCTTTGATTATTTTTCTTATTACTATATAGCATACGAAGTCTGACCATCTGTCTTTG
>JBCCUY010000047.1:0-14346 GCA_039196145.1 Bacteroidota bacterium | reverse complement strand
CTGGTGACAAAAGGACCGAATCTCCACGTTCAGAAATTTTATAGGCCACTTTCACTGCTTCTTCCATGGAATAGGTTTCCACCATAAGGTCTATTACATTCCCAAAAGACTCCTTCAACTTGGCATTATCCATCCCAAGACATATGACGGCTTTCACTTTTTCCCTAACCAAGGGCATTAGCTCGGAATAATCATTTCCCTTGTCCACTCCTCCCACAATCCAAACTATAGGTTTTTTAATCCCATCCAAAGCATAATAGGTAGCATTTACATTCGTCGCCTTGGAGTCGTTTATGTATTCTACATGATTGATTTTCAGCACTTTTTCCAATCGATGCGGAACTCCTTGGAAAGATTGGATGCTTTCGCGAATCGCTTCCTTTCTCACATTGACCAACATTGCCGCCAAACTGGCCGCCATGGTGTTCTTTACGTTGTGCTGGCCTTCCAGGGCCAAAATATCTGTACTCATTTCCAAGGTTTTATGTTCTATTTTCAGTTTTATCTTATTATTCTGGAGCCATGCTCCTTGTTTTTGCTCTTCTTTTAATGAAAAGGGCAACAATTTGGATTGAACGGGGTGTGTTTCCAACCAATTCTGGATTACTGCATCATCTGCATCGTAAATCAGATAATCCTCCTGATCTTGGTTCATGGTTATTCTGAATTTTGAAGCGATATAATTTTCAAATTTGTATTCATATCGGTCCAAATGGTCTGGAGTAATATTGGTAATAACAGCGATGTGGGGTTTGAAACCCACAATGCCATCAAGCTGAAAGCTGCTGATTTCCAGTACATAATGCCCGAAATCATGCTCTGCTACCATTTTAGCATAGCTATCACCAATGTTTCCTGCCATTCCCACACTTAGTTCTCCTTCCTTCAACACATGGTGGGTAAGCATGGTGGTAGTGGTTTTTCCGTTGCTCCCGGTTATCCCGATCAAGGTGGCATCCGTATACTTTGAGGCAAACTCTATCTCAGATATCACCGAAATTCCCAACTCTACCAGCTTGGCGACCAATGCCACCTTATCCAGTATCCCAGGGCTCTTCATCACCACATCAGCATTCAGAATTTTAGATTCCGTATGCTTTCCCGATTCCCATTCAATTTCAAAATGTTCAAGAACGTTCTTATAATTTTCCTTTATTTCCCCTTTGTCAGAAACAAAAACTTCAAATCCTTGTTTTTTGCCCAATATGGCGGTTCCAACTCCACTTTCACCCCCACCAAGAATCACTAACCGGGCCATCTACCTGATTTTTAAGGTCACTATGGTCACTATTGCCAACAGTATTCCTATAATCCAAAATCGGGTTACTATTTTACTTTCGTGGTATAGTTTCTTTTGATAGTGGTGGTGTAATGGTGCCATCAGGAAAATTCGTTTTCCCTCCCCATATTTCCTTTTGGTATGCTTGAAATAGCCCACCTGCAACATCACTGAAAGTGATTCGGCAAAGAAAATTCCGCATAGCACTGGAATCAATAGTTCCTTTCGCACAATAATTGCTATCACAGCTATTACACCCCCAATGGTTAAACTGCCCGTATCACCCATAAAAACCTGAGCTGGATAGGCGTTATACCATAAGAATCCGACCAAGGCCCCAACAAAAGCTGCAATAAAAACCAATAATTCCCCCACCTTTGGGATGTAGAAAATGTCCAAATACGCAGAGAATTCAATATTCCCCGATACTAGTGCAAAAATGCCCAGAGTTAAAACAATTATCGCGGAAGAACCTGCTGCAAGGCCATCTATTCCATCTGTCAGATTAGCCCCATTAGACACCGCTGTAACGATTAAGATGACGACTGGAATAAAAATTAACCAAGCATAGTCGTCCATACCTTTGCCTGTCCAAGAAATCCAGTCGGCATAGTCCAATTCATTGTTTTTGAAAAAAGGCACATTGGTACGCACACCTTTGGTTTCTTGGCCAAATACTTCTTCTACCCTAAAATTCTCGGTGATGCGGGTGGAGTTCTTTTCCTTGATGGTTACTTCGGGATGAAAATACAGCGTAGCTCCAACAATAAGCCCCAATACCACTTGACCCATTATTTTAAACCGCCCTTTGAGTCCCTTTTTGTCTTTTTTGAAGATTTTGATATAATCATCCACAAATCCGATGATTCCCATCCAAACTGTCGTAATTACCAGTAAAATGATATAGATGTTTTTGATATCGGCGAACAACAGCACCGGCAACAGAGTGGACATGATTATGATGACACCTCCCATCGTAGGAGTTCCAGCCTTTTGTTTTTGCCCTTCCAGTCCTAAATCGCGGATACTCTCCCCTATTTGTTTCTTTTGAAGAAACAGGATAATGCGCTTACCATAGACCATGGCAATCAACAGCGAAAACAAAACCGCCATACCAGACCTAAAGGTCTGGAACTGAAACAGTGATGCACCCGGCAGTTGGTATTGTTTTTCCAAAAATTCGAACAGGTAGTATAGCATTCAATAGATATTAGGCGATAGACACAAGAGGTTGAAAGCAACGACATAATCTTAAGTCTTGAATCTTGCTTCTTATTTCCTGAATCATCGTTTCCATTCAATATTATTTGCCGAGGCCTTCTAGAGCCTCTTTTACTTCTTTAAAATCATCAAAATCCACTCGCTTCCCATTGGTTTCCTGATAGGTCTCATGACCTTTGCCTGCAACTAGGATGATATCGTTGGCCAAAGCCAACTTGCAAGCGGCCTTAATAGCTTGCTTTCTATTTTCTATGGACAACACTTTTCTGGTATTTTGGGGTTCTACGCCAGCTTCCATCTCTTCAATAATGGATTGGGGCGATTCTGTCCTGGGATTGTCAGAGGTGAAAAT
Source organism: Bacteroidota bacterium (assembly GCA_039196145.1). GTDB lineage: Bacteria > Bacteroidota > Bacteroidia > Flavobacteriales > Flavobacteriaceae > Flagellimonas. Next base: position 11,494 of record JBCCUY010000047.1, on the reverse strand, counting down.
TGCCTGATTGCTCATTTCCGACGCGATATGACCCATAACCGGACGCTTAGACTTGTCACGATCACCACCACACCCCACTACGGTGATGACGTTTTCATTTCCAGTCCTCAATGCATTGATGGTAACCAACACATTTTTTAGCGCATCCGGTGTATGGGCATAATCAACAATTGCTGTAATTTTCTCCTTCGATATAAAATATTGAAACCTACCATCCACGTTTTCCAGTTCGCTAATAAGCTTCAATGTTTCCATTTTTTCCAGATCCAAAAGGTCAGCCGTGGCATAGATTGCCAAAAGGTTATAGGCATTAAAATCCCCAATGAGCTTTGACCACAATTCGTTCTCATCAATTTTTAACAGTTGCCCATTGAATTGTTTTTCCAAAATCTGAGCCCTGTAGTCGGCATAGGTCTTTAATGCATAGGTGTGCTTTTTAGCCTTGGTATTCTGCAACATCACTAAACCATTCTTATCATCCATATTGCTTAGTGCGAAGGCCGTTTTTGGCAAACCGTCAAACAATTTTTTCTTGGTATCCCGATATTCGGCAAACGTTTTATGGTAATCCAAATGATCATGGGAAAGGTTGGTGAAAATTGCCCCCGCAAAATGTAGGCCCTCTGACCTTTTTTGATGTATGCCGTGCGAGCTTACCTCCATGAAGCAAAATTCCACACCATCTTCGCTCATTTCCCATAGATACTTGTTAATGGTGAGCACATCTGGGGTGGTATGGCTTGTGGTGTATTCTTGATCATCCACCATCACCTTGATGGTCGAAATCAATCCCACTTTGTACCCAGCTTTTTTAAACAGACCATACAACAATGTGCTTATAGTAGTTTTACCATTGGTGCCTGTTATACCTACGAGTTTGAGGTTTTTGGAGGGATTATCATAAAAATTGGCCCCAATCACCGCCAGGGCACTGTTGCAGTTTGGCACCTTCAAATAGGTTACACCATTGACCAATAGTTCTGGAAGATCCTCACATACCACAGCCTTTGCACCCGATTCCACTGCCTTTTGTATGAATTTGTGTCCATCGGTCAAAGTGCCCCTCACCGCAACGAACACATCGTCCATCTGCACATTTCTAGAATCGAAATGGATATGGTTGATCATCACGTTGGTATCTCCGCTGACTGCAGAAAGACTCACGCCAAACAATATGTCCTTTAACAAATTCATGAAAGTTCCAGCACTATTTTTTTCACCTGATTGATATCTGTTCCCTGGTTTACGGATTGTTTTTTCACCTTTCCATTTCCTCGCACCTCAACACTCAACCCCATATTTTCGAGTAGGGAAACAGCATCCATGCCACACATTCCTTTTACATTGGGAACTTTGGCATGCTCTTGCTGTACCTGTGTATAGTATTCTTGATATTCCTTATCCAAAACTCCATTGTTGGCGACCTCACTCTTAACCTCATCCACAATGGGGGAAGTGGCATAAATTTTTTGCGCCATAGACTTAAACACCGGCCCTGAAACGTCTGCACCGTAATATCCAACACTCTTATCAGGTTCATGAATGACCACTATGCAGGAGTACTTTGGGTTGTCTGCAGGAAAGTAGCCTGCAAAAGAGGAGATATAAGCCATTTTATCAGGGTCTTTGGCCACGTAATTCTTTTGCGTGGTTCCTGTTTTTCCTGCCATGGAGAAACTCTTTGAATAAAGCCCGTGTCCGGTTCCATAATCCCTCTCCACAACTTCTTTCATTAATTTTTGCACCTTTAGAACTGTTTCCTTGGAACAAATGGAGGCATTGGCCACTTCTTTGTCAAATCTTTTATGGACCTTGTTGCCCTCCTTAACTGCTTTTATCAATCTTGGCTTTACAAATTCGCCATCATTGGCAATGGCATTGTAAAAGGCCAAGGTCTGCATGGGAGTAAGAGATACTTCATACCCATAGGACATCCAACCCAATGAGATTCCAGACCAGCCTTCATCCCCAGGGTATCTGAGAACAGGATTGCCTTCTCCGATGATGGGTAGACCCAATTTTTTATGGAGCCCCATGTTCATCAAGCGATTCACAAATTTGCCCGGTGTTTCCTTGTAATTTTCATGGATCATCTTGGCAAAGGCGGTGTTGGATGATACCGCAAAGGCTTCAGAAACCGAAATTTCTCCATACCCACCCCATTTGGAATCCTTGACAACACGATCATAAATTCGGTACCTCCCTTTTTCAGTATCGATTACCGTACTGGTATCTATGACCTTATCTTCCAGAGCAGCCACCAAGGACATCAGCTTAAAGGTGGAACCTGGTTCATGAGATTCACCAACAGCGTAGTTCAGTTTTTCGTAATATTTTCCTTCCGAAGTACGACCCAAATTCGAGATGGCCTTGATTTCCCCTGTGCCGGTCTCCATGACCACTACACATCCATGATCGGCATTATATTTTTCCAATTGGGCCAAAAGCTCATGATGGGCTATATCCTGAATGTTTATATTGATAGTTGAAACTACGTCCAACCCATCCTGTGGCTCCACAATATTGTCCAGTCCAACCGGTTTCCATTGCCCCTTGGCTATTTTTTGTTTCAGACGTTTCCCCTCCTTACCTCGCAGGTAGCGTTCACCAAAAGCACCATCAAGACCTACCCGAGTGTAGTATCCATTTTCATCCACACGCTCGTAACCGATGCTCCGGGCCGCCATCTTACCCAACGGATATTCCCGGACCACACGGTGGGTTTCAATGAATCCACCTTTATAGGGTCCCAACTCAAACAATGGAAATTGTTTGATTCGCACATAATTCAAATAATCCACGTTCCTGGCCACCAACTTATACCTATTTCCATTGGCTCGCGCCTTTCTGAACAGTTGCCTATAATAGGAAGAGGGTTTCCCAAACATTTTTCCCAAGGAATCTGAAAGCGCCGCGACGTTATACTGAAAATTTTGCTCCGAAACGGTCTTGGCGTCAAAGCGGATTTCATACTTGGGAACGCTAGCTGCCAACAAACTACCATCATCGGAATACAGATTCCCCCGATTGGGCTCTATGGTAAACATTTTCTCAGTCTTGCTCAGGGCCAACTCCTTATAGTCCTCTCCCTTGATCATTTGTATATCCACCAAGCGCATAACAACGGCAATAGCAAACACCAAAAGACACCCGGCAACCAGGTACAGTCTATTCATGATATTTTTCTCCGTTATCGCCATTATTTATCGGACTTTACTTTGATTTTTTGCGGTGGGTTCTTGGACGCGACCAAACCTTCGGCAGCTACGGATTCCCTTAAGGAGGATTCCAGTTTTAGCTGCTGGACAGTTGATCTATTATGAAAAAATTCGCTTTTTAATTTTCTTACCTCTTCGCTGAGGGCAGCGATTTCATGCACTTTTTTATCAGCATTATGACTACTGGAAATCATCATTGCCGCGAGAAAAGAAGCAAATAGCAGAAACATCCAGTTTTTAGGGGCGTCACCGCTCACCAAAAACTTTCCTTTTAAAATATCCAGTAATCCTTTTTTCATCTTGTGTTCTGGTTAAGCCCTAGAAAGGAGCCCTATTTAAATTCGTTCCGCTATTCGGAGTTTTGCACTACGTGCTCTATTGTTTCTGGCAATTTCATCCGCTGATGGTACAATCAACCCTCCTACTTTTTTCAAAGGGACATGAATGTTCCCATAAAAATCTTTCTCGGCCTCACCTTCGAACTTGCCATCCCTGATAAATCGTTTTACCAAGCGATCTTCAAGTGAATGATAGCTGATCAAGCTCAATCTCCCTGCAGTTTTCAAAACTTCGGGCACCTGCAGCAAAAAAGCTTTTAACACCTCTATCTCTTGGTTTACCTCAATCCGAATGGCCTGGTATATTTGGGCCAAAATCTTGTTCTCTTTCATTTTTGGCAAAAAGGGCCTCAATACGGTTTTCAGTTGTTCCGTGGTTTTGATGGGGGACGCAGTACGCGCTCCAATTACCGTTTTGGCAATGGCATTTGCATTGCGCAACTCACCATACTGGAACAAAACCGTTGCTAAATCTTCCTGGGAATATGAATTGACCACATCAAAAGCGGACAGCTCACTGTTTCTGTTCATCCGCATGTCCAAATCCGCATTAAAACGAATGGAAAAACCGCGCCCAGCTTCATCAAACTGATGGGAAGAAACCCCGAAGTCCGCCAAGATTCCATCAACTTTCCGAATGCCATAGAACTTTAAAAATTGTCTGAGAAACTGAAAATTCTGATTGATCAGTTGAAATCTTTGATCATCAATGGCATTGTTCAATGCATCCTCATCCTGATCAAAGGCAAACAACCTACCTGAATTACCCAACCTTTTCAATATCTCTTTGGAATGCCCCCCACCACCAAAAGTGACATCCACATACACGCCATCTTGCTTTATATCCAATCCGTCCACCGACTCTTGCAGCAGCACCGGATCATGGTACTGACTACTCATCATCGGCAAAAATCTCTTCCGCCAAATCTGCGTAATCCTTCTCGCCCTCTGCCAAGACTTTCTCGTACATTTCCTTGTTCCAGATCTCTATCTTGTCAAAAACGGCATTGAGCACCACTTCTTTCCCTATTCCTGCATGTTCCACCAAATTTTTTGGAATCTGCAACCGCCCGGTATCGCCATCTATGGTCACCTCTTTCATCCCGGCAACGAAGTTTCTGACGAACGCATCGTACTTGCGATTGATTTTGCTTTTCTTGAGCACTTTCTGCATCAGGGCATCAAACTCGTGCTTCGGATATAACTCCAAACATTGCTGAAAAACAGACCTCTTGATCACAAACCCATCCTTAAGTACGGGCAACAACTGATTCTTCAAAGAAATAGGTAAAATCACCCTCCCTTTGGTATCAGCTTTACAATCATGTTGTCCTATGATATGGGTCACTAGAAATCAATTGGTTATAAACTATAACTCAAATATATAGATTTTATTTCCACATTTCTCCACATAAAAACACATTTGTTAATAAATTCTCCACTTTTTAGACAAAATGCGATGTTTTCCCTGCAAAATCGTTTCACAATCCCAAATAAGGTCATTTCTGGTTTTATGGAAGGACCGGAAGGCTACATTTCCGAGGTGGTTGTAAAGTGAAATTGGTGTGGCCTGAATTGTCTATATTTGCCTACCAAGTACCAACTTACTGTAGATGGAAGACCAAATCATTAAGGAAGGCAAATTCAGATATATTGAAATAGGTGAGGGAACCCCAATGATCATTTTACATGGCTTGATGGGCGGACTGAGCAACTTCCAAGGGGTATCCGAGTACTTTCCTCCCAAGGGGTATCAGGTGTTGATTCCGGAATTGCCCATCTACGATATGCCCATGCTCAAGACCACGGTTAAGAACTTTGCAAAATTCCTTGAGGAATTTATTGAGTTCAAAGGGTTGAAGGATGTGATACTTTTGGGAAATTCCCTAGGCGGTCATATCGGCCTGCTGCACACCAAAATGTTTCCAGAAATGGTGAAGGCCCTGGTCATTACCGGAAGCTCAGGGCTTTATGAAAGTGCCATGGGCGATGGCTACCCAAAACGTGGGGACTACGAGTTCATTAAAAAGAAGGCGCAAGATGTGTTTTATGACCCTGCGGTGGCCACCAAAGAAATTGTGGACGAGGTTTTCGCTACGGTGAACGATCGTATGAAATTGGTAAAGACCCTTGCCATTGCCAAAAGTGCCATAAGACATAATATGTCCAAGGATTTACCGCATATGAAAACCCCAACATGTATTATCTGGGGTGAAAACGATTCCGTTACCCCACCCAACGTGGCCAAGGAATTTCACGAACTGCTTTCGGACTCCGATTTGTTCTGGATAGAAAAGTGCGGCCATGCCCCCATGATGGAACACCCGGATGAGTTCAACGTTATCCTAGAGGCCTGGCTTGCCAAGAGGGGGTTTTAAACGGTCTTGTATCTTTGCCTTTAGTACTTCATAGCACCAAATGAAAATCACTTCCGCCGAATTTGTAATGAGCAATTCCAAAGTGGACAAATGTCCAAATGAGCCACTGCCGGAATATGCCTTCATTGGTCGTTCCAACGTGGGCAAGTCTTCTTTGATCAATATGCTCATGGACCAAAAGAACCTGGCCAAAACCTCAGGAAGGCCAGGAAAAACGCAACTAATCAATCATTTTAAAATCAACAAAAATTGGTTTTTGGTGGATTTGCCGGGTTATGGTTATGCCAGGGTGTCCAAAAAAGACAAAAAGACATTTCAGAAATACATTACTGAATACTTTTTGAAAAGAAAGCAACTGGTGAGTGCCTTTGTCCTTGTGGATATCAGACATGAACCCCAACCTGTAGATTTAGAGTTTATGGAATGGTTGGGAAGTCATGGAATACCCTTCTCTATCATTTTTACCAAGGCGGATAAACTCAAACCCGGAGCCATCCAAAGTCATGTGGACACTTATCTAAAAAAATTATTGGAAGGGGTCTGGGAAGAAACACCGCCACACTTTATAACCTCATCCTCCAAACATGTGGGGCGCAAAGAATTACTGGCTTACATTGGGGAGATTAACCAGCAAGTGTCCCAATCCTAGCTGGTATTTAGGATTATTTGGTTCGTTCCCGAACCAACTGTATCAGTTCTTCCGGTCCTTGAAGCCGGTTCAACTCATCTGATGAAATAAGAACCTCCAAGCCCTTTGCTCCCTCCAACAAAGCAATGGGAAAGGTATACTTATGTCCAAACTTACTGGCGTATTCCTTTTGAAATTCGTCTTTGTGCAGAAAATCCATTTGGACTTCACTTTCTTGGCGGAATTTTTTCCAAGTCCTGTCTTCGGAAACCACTCCAAAAGTGATATCGCACAAACTACATTCATAGGTAGATGGACTGAATACCTTGTGCATGCTGTCCAATATGGCATTTCTTGCGCCGGAATTGGCATTGTACACAAATATCAGCTTTGACGGGTTCATTATCTCCACGCTTTCAAACAACAAGTTACTGTTACTTTTTCTATGTTATATAGTCAGAATTGAAAAAGTACCTTACAGATACCCATTACACACCATTAGGTATTGCAAGCACTAAATGCTATCTTAAACCCATGATTTTTGCAGTCCTATTGGTTGCGCATTGGGTGGGCGATTTTCTTTTGCAGTCCTCCAAAATGGCCACGGAAAAGAGTTTTAGCCTAAATTGGCTCTCCATACATGTATTGGTATACAGTCTAACCATTGGGGTCTTTTCCTTGTTTGTTTTTCCTTTGATGTTGGTTGCGCAATATGTATTGATCAATGGTGCCCTACATTGGATCACCGATTTTTTCACAAGTAAGATGGCCGCCAGGCATCAGGGCAACCCAAGGATTTTTTATCCTGTTTTGGGGTTTGACCAAATGGTTCATGCGCTTTGCCTGTATCTCACCTATATTTACTATCAAAATCTGCTTTAAGTATGCCTTCACCAACCACCCCAAATAAATTCATTAAAACCCTAACCATAATCCACCTGGCCCTGATGACCGGCCCGATCTTTTTTGGATTTGTGGCATACTCCCAAGCCAAAAATGCTATCCTGGACTATTCCGATACGGAGCAAGTTTTTTTGATTGTAGTCCCCATTTTGGCCCTATCAGGAATCTTCATAGGGAATTTACTATTCAACCAAATCTTAAGATCGAGCTCCAAGGAAAGTGGGCTGCAAGCCAAACTGGCCCGCTTTCAAACTGCTTCCATCCTTAGATATGCGCTCGTAGAGGGACCTGCCTTTTTTGGTGTCGTGGCTTTTTTCATCACCGAAAACCTTACCTATCTGTATATCGCTGCGGTATTGATTTTATACCTGTATTTGCTAAGACCCACAAAGGACAAGATAGAACGAGGCCTAAAACTCAGGGGTGCGGATAGAGACCAATTCAATAGATTGGATCAACCTGTATCATAGCCAACTATTTCTTCAATTCTAATTTTTCAGCGAAATAATCACAAAAGTCCCGCATGGTTGCAGTCATTTTTTCATCCTGTGTGGCTTTCATGAATGTATCGGACATGGTGACTAAGGTCTGATGAAAAAACACCTTCATCTCGTCCACGGGCATATCCTTGGTCCATAAATCAATTTTCAAGGATTCTTGATTCTTACTGTCCCAAACAGAAAGCATCATGGCCTTGACCTCCTCATTGTTTATCCCTCCATCCTCGGCGGACCAGGAGAGCTCTTCCGGCACTCGATTTTCATCCAATCCCACAGTCAATTTTATTTCCGAAGTATGTGCTACAGCCATCTATTTTCTTGGTTTGTAATTTGATTCTTTAAAAATTTCGTCAGCGGACAAGGCCAACAGTTGTTGTACGTCTTCCTCGTTCCTTTTCCCATAGGCCCGCACAATCTGCCAGCCCATGTACCTACCCAATCTTCCGGGGGATTCGCTATCCAATTCCAGTTGAAATTTAGAGAATGGCGCGGGATCCAAGAACCGTCTATCCAATTTTGCATCTGTGCTATACAACAATTCCTGCTCCACAAAATAACGCCAGATTTGCTCCTCATTGGCTATTGCCCAATCCATTTCTTCTTGGGAATATCCCATTTTTTGGGCATCGGAGGCGTCTGGAAGCAATTTATCCTTAAGGTAAAGTTCCTTGCCATAGTGCACCATTCTGGATAGAAAAGTTCTGTTTCGTGGAAATCGAACCACTTTTTTCGTAAAAGCACTGGCTATATCCGAGGCAAGAAACTTTTTGTCGAGTCCTTGGGCAATATATCGCTGGATACCCCTATAAAAATGATGATCTTTACCCAAATAGTTATCCAAGCCCAAAATTAAAAGCGAGTCGGCAAAAATGACCCTATCGTTATAGCGAACGTCCGAAGTAACCGTCACTACCTTGGGTGTGTTTTCCCTCGGAAAATAATACTTAATGTGTTTGAAAAGGGAGGTCAGCTCATCCGTCTCAGCTTTAAAATCGCCAAAGGCCTTATCAACTTCCTCTGACAGTTCAACCTGAATTGTATCGGTAAGTTTGGCCCGCCAGATGCTGTCTGCAAATTGCTCTGGGAACAAATAGGGGTATTTAGATTTAAGATTGCCCAAGTCTTTCGGAGTTGCATTGGCAAATTCGCGGTCAAATCTTTCCACTGTAAGATTCAAAGGTAGCTGGGAAATTTTTTCCGCTATTGCACTTTCTTCCTTACAACCGCACAAATAAAGTAAGATGATCAAAATTGAACGACAAATGGTGCGCAATCCAAAGTATTTAGTCAAGGCCTTTAATTTTAGCATTGCAGCATTTAAATTTACAGGGGACAAAGGTAATTTATTGAATCTAAAAAGTTAGGTATGAAGACTGAAAAGGTAATAACACATATTGTGGATTGGTTAAGAGACTACGCGGTAAAGGCGAAGTGCAAGGGTTTTGTGATCGGAGTATCCGGGGGAATAGATTCGGCCGTCACCTCTACTTTATGTGCCAAAACGGGCTTAGATCTATTGTGTCTGGAAATGCCCATACACCAAGGTAAAAATCAGGTCGCCAGAGCCGACCGCCATATCGATTGGCTCATGGAAAATTTTTCAAACGTAGGTCGACAGCCCGTGAACCTCACTCCTGTATTCGATAGTTTGGTGGAGGCCCTTCCTAGTGCAGAAAAAGAAGAAGACCGGTTCATGTCCTTGGCCAACACCAGGGCAAGGCTCCGAATGACCACCCTTTACTATTTTGCTGCCCTAAAAGGATACCTAGTGGCTGGAACGGGTAACAAAGTGGAAGACTTCGGTATAGGATTTTATACCAAATATGGTGATGGCGGGGTCGACCTAAGCCCCATTGCCGATTTGCTCAAGACCGAGGTTTATGAACTTGGAAGGGTGTTGGGCGTAAACCAGGATATTATGGAGGCTGCCCCAACGGATGGCCTATGGGGAGACCATCGTACGGACGAAGATCAGATTGGGGCATCTTACCCAGAATTGGAATGGGCCATGGAAATGGATAATCAAGGAAAGACATCAGATGATTTTTCTGACAGAAAAAAAGAAGTATTTACCATCTATAAACGATTTAATACTTCCAATAAACATAAGATGATTCCTATACCTATTTGTGAAATCCCTGAGCACTTAAAATGACCTTTTGACCCAAAAAACCCAGCTTAAGACGAAAAAAACCCCAGAAATTCTGTGGTTTTAAGAAAAAAATTACAGTTTTACGTTCTCAAATTGTTAACTTGCCCGCCACGCCGCGTAAGTAATTAAGTACTAAACAAAGTAAAACTCAAACCAAATGATTAAAGTATTAATAGCTGACAACCATCCCATAGTTCGACTCGGCATTAAACAGGTTCTTGATTCCAGCCAGGAGATCGAGGTCATCGCCGATGTTTCAACAACGTCAGAACTATTTGAAACTTTAGAGGAAGTTTCCCCCGACGTAGTAATGCTGGAAATGGACATTCCTGAAATTAACGGAATTGCCACCTTAAGAAAGCTCAAGCAAGATTTTCCCGCAGTAAAGACCTTAATGTACAGTGGACAATCTGAAGACGTGTATGCTCTTAGCACCATTAGAGCTGGGGCATTCGGGTATTTGTCCAAAACCGCCGATCTGGACTATATCATGACCGCAGTTAAAAAGGTTAGCCAAGGCAATATGTTTATCACAAACGAGCTTGCCCAACGCCTTGCTTTTGATGAAGGCACACAAAAACCTAGAAGATTCTTTAGAAAACTATCTTCTCGTGAAGTTGAAGTGTTAAAACTTTTGGCCAGCGGAAAACGAAACAAAGAGGTTGCAGAAGGTCTAAATTTGAACGAAAAGACCGTTAGTACCTACAAGGCCCGCTTAATGAAAAAATTGAATGTGGACAACTTGGTAGATTTGCTACAACAAGCTAAAGCACTGGAACTCTACTAGAGTACAGCTGATATAACGTTTATGATCCCGGACCATGGTCTGGGATTTTTATTTTAGGAAAGCACCCTGTTCAGCTTGGCATTCAACAGTTTATTCAGCTGCAAATAATTTACTATTTCCTCCAATATCTCAGAATTATCCCCATTCTTTCCTTCAGTATCTTGCTGAAGTTTCTTAATTCTTGTTTTTATAAGGTTACAGCGAAGCGTCAGTATGGTCTCGCCAACCAATTGTGCTACCCCATGGCCCTTGGCCTTTGGATAGATATCTTTCCGTTCCCAATCGTGTAATGTATAGCGCTCCTCCTCCATTAAAATGGAAGATATTTCACCAACAATTTCTTGGTCCAGTTCTGATAAGAAGCTGTTTACCGTGAATTCCTCTTTGGCGTTGAGTTCTTCTATGAGTTTGTAATAAATCGCCCTAAAATTAACGTTCGCCAGTTCAATCTCATCTTCCTGAAGATCAAGGAACACCTTTTCGTAGACCTTGGCCTCTACGGTTTCAGGTTCCAAAATGAGGTCCCCCTCCTCATTTTCCTTCAGCACCAAGTCTTCAAATTCCTGCTTTTGGTCACCATAGAGCAGCAG
>JBCCUY010000046.1:0-14459 GCA_039196145.1 Bacteroidota bacterium | reverse complement strand
CGGTAAGAACAAACTTATAGGCATTACAGGGAATATGGATTCTGTTCTGGCCAAACAGGCGGACTTTGTCCTCAGCACCTACGTTGAAAAGGAGGCCTGTCCCAACAATTTGGCTCCCACAACAAGTACTTCGGCCCAACTAGCCATGGGAGATGCCCTCGCGATCTGCCTACTGGAACTTCGTGGGTTTAGCAGTGCCGATTTCGCCAAATACCATCCCGGAGGTGCACTAGGGAAAAAACTATACTTAAGGGTCGCCGATATTGTGGTAAACAATCAGATTCCAAAGGTGGACATCAATTCCAGTGTAAAGGAGGTAATCGTGGAAATATCAGAAAAAATGTTGGGGGTAACCGCTGTGCTCCAAGATAGTAAGGTTGTTGGTGTTGTAACAGACGGTGATATTAGAAGAATGCTCCGTAAACATGATAATATTGGAGAATTAACCGCAGGTGACATCATGACCAAGGACCCAAAGTCTGTGGATACCGATACCCTGGCCGTAAAAGCCTTAAAAATCCTCCAGGACAATGGCATCTCCCAGCTACTTGCCTTTGAAAATGGAACCTATGCTGGCGTGGTCCATATCCATAACCTCATAAATGAAGGCATTCTATAATGGCTAAAAAAATTGAAAATCCCAACGAGATGTCCTTTTTGGACCATTTGGAGGAGCTGCGATGGCATTTGATCAGATCTACTGTTGCCATAGTCATTGTGGGCTGTGGTGCCTTTATAATGAAGGATTTCATTTTTGACACTATCATTTTTGGTCCGAAAAAAATGGACTTCCCCACCTACCAATTTTTCTGTAGAATTGCCAACTTCTTTGGCGTAGACTCTGAATTTTGCGGGGAATCACTGCCGTTTACCATCCAGAACCGGACTATGGCCGGACAGTTTTCGGCGCACATCTGGACTTCCATCTGGGCAGGGGTCATTATTGCGTTTCCCTATGTCCTTTGGGAGGTCTGGCGCTTTATAAGTCCTGGCCTTCATGAAAACGAAAGAAAGTACTCCCGTGGTTTCATTTTGGTTGCATCCTCCTTGTTTTTTCTTGGAGTCTTGTTCGGCTATTATGTAGTTGCTCCGTTATCCATCAACTTTTTGGGAACCTACCAGGTGAGCCAGGAAGTGTCCAATGAAATTGATATCAGTTCCTTTATCGCAACAGTACGCTCATCCGTAATCGCCTGTGGTATTATGTTCGAGCTCCCCATCATCATTTTCTTCCTGACCAAAGTAGGTTTGGTTACTCCGGAGATTCTGAAAAAATACCGAAAAATAGCACTTGTTGTTGTCCTTATATTGTGTGCGGTAATAACCCCTCCAGATGTAACCAGCCAAATCATTGTGGCAATACCGGTATTGTTGTTATACCAAGCGAGCATTTATATTTCAAAGATTGTAGTCAAACAAGAAGCTAAAAAAGCTAAGAAAAATGCCAAATAAAGTAGAAGAGTTCAATGCTTATCGTGCCAGAATGAACGAAAAGTTGTTGGCAGAAAACAACAAACTCATTAAACGCATTTTCAACTTGGACACCAATGCCTATATGGCCGGTGCCTTGGATGTAAAAACCAAGGAATTGCTAGGCTTGGTCGCATCAGCTGTGCTAAGGTGCGATGATTGCGTGAAATACCATTTGGAAAGCTCCAAAAAAGAAGGAGCCACTAAGGAGGAAGTCATGGAGACTTTGGGTATTGCCACGTTAGTGGGCGGCACCATTGTTGTCCCACACCTCAGAAGGGCATTTGAGTTTTGGGAGGCGTTGGAAGAGAGCGAAACCTAAAAAAATCCCAAAGAAGACCCGCTAAAAACAGAATATGTTTAGTTTTGGCCCATTCTTATGAAGCTAAGAGCCGATAATATCATGAAGGCCTATCGGGGCCGAAAAGTTGTAAAAGGAATTTCCCTGGAGGTCAATCAAGGTGAGATTGTTGGGCTATTGGGTCCAAATGGAGCAGGAAAAACCACTTCTTTCTATATGATTGTTGGACTGATTAAACCCAACGGGGGAAAGATTTTTCTGGATGATATGGAAATTACCACTTTCCCCATGTATAAAAGGGCCCAAAACGGCATAGGGTATTTGGCGCAGGAGGCTTCCGTTTTTCGAAAACTGAGCATCGAAAAAAATATTTTAAGTGTGCTTCAGCTCACCAAGTTGAGCAAAAAGGAACAGCACATGAAAATGGAATCGCTTATTGACGAATTTGGTTTGGGGCACATTCGGAAAAATCGGGGAGATCTTCTTTCTGGAGGGGAACGCCGTAGGACAGAAATAGCTCGTGCCTTGGCCACAGACCCCAAATTTATTCTTTTGGATGAGCCTTTTGCCGGAGTCGACCCAGTGGCGGTGGAGGATATTCAACGTATTGTGGCACAGTTGAAAAACAAGAATATTGGCATCCTGATTACCGACCATAACGTGCAAGAGACTTTGGCCATAACGGAACGATCTTACCTAATGTTTGAAGGTGGCATTCTAAAAGCCGGGATTCCCGAGGAACTGGCCGTTGATGAAATGGTGAGGAAGGTATACCTAGGGCAAAACTTTGAGCTTCGAAAAAAGAAACTGGACTTTTAGCAAGCACCTCCCAATTCTATTCCTTTTTGTTCTGAAAAAAGGAAGCAGCAATATAAAAAAACACGATTACCGGTATGGCCAGAAACTTTAAGGTGATCAAAAGTACCAAACTGCCCACTAGAAATAGGTAACGAACCGCATTGTCCTTAAAACTCCAGTTCTTAAACTTCAAGGCAAATAACTCTATTTTGGAGTTTAGCAAGTAGGCACTTACCAGGGTCAATCCAATCAAAAACCATTGATTTAGAAGGATACTGTTGAGGGTATCGTTATTGTGAAACAGCAATATCAAGGGTAAGGACAAAATCAAAAGTGTATTTGCCGGGGTGGGAAGTCCCACAAAAGAAGATACCTGATTTTCATCAATGTTAAATCGGGCCAAACGATACGCAGAGGCCATTGTGATCACAAATCCCAAGAATGCTATCGGGGATGCGTCAAGTCCTATAAAGTTTGTTCCCGAACCCCATCCCGAAGTTTGCGACATTTCCAACAATTGGAACATGACAATCCCAGGTACCACCCCACTGGTGACCATATCAGCCAAGGAATCCAACTGCACCCCTATTTCACTCTGCACATTTAGGGCGCGAGCCGCAAGTCCATCAAAAAAATCAAAAAAAATCCCAATAAAAACGAAGAGTGCGGCCATGTCCAGTTGATTCAACACTGCAAACATGGCGGCCACACAACCGCTAAATAAATTCAATAAGGTTAAAAAATTGGGGATAAAAGACCTCATAAAGTTTAGGATTTTGGTAAAAATAAGCTAAAAAACAAACTGTTGAATTTTCATGGCTCTACCTGTCCGATTTATTCTGATATTTGCGCTCATAAAGTCACAAATGAAACTACGGGTTTTCTTTTTGGCACTCATCCTACTGTCTGCGGAAAGACTATTTTCGCAAGTCCCCTCACTCTCTGAAAAATCCCAAATAAGCTTATTGACCTGCGCTGCGGGAGATGATTTATATTCTATGTTCGGCCATACGGCATTCAGGGTTCAAGATTCTGTGCTGGGTATCGATGTGGTCTATAACTACGGTACTTTTGACTTTAATAGACCAAACTTCTATCTCAATTTTGTGAAGGGTAAACTGATTTACTCGCTATCGAGAAGAAACTTTGAACGCTTTCTGTTTGAATATGAATTGGAAAAAAGATGGGTAAGGGAACAAATATTGGATTTGACCTTGGAAGAGAAAAATCAGCTGCTCAGCTTTTTTGAAATCAATTACCAACCAGAGAACCGTGATTATTTGTACGACCCACTCCTAAATAATTGTTCTAGCATCTCGGGGAACATTCTAAAAGATCAGTTCGGCGACGCCATTGTCTTTGGGAATTCCCATTTAGAAAAACAATATACCTTTAGACAATTGGTGCGTCAAAATCTGAAGTTGAACTCGTGGTCCGCCTTTGGTATCGATGTGGCCTTCGGCTCGGTGGTGGATAGGACGGCTACCGTGCAGGAACATATGTTTTTGCCCTACTACGCCATGGAACAAATCAGGAATACCACCAAGAATGGAAAACCACTCTTGAAAAGGGAACGAACTGTCCTCGATTATACGGAGTTAGAACAAAAGAATTTCTTCCCTTTATCTCCCTTGTTCTGGTTTGGCCTCCTATTTTTGTTCACCCTTGCAGTGACTTACCTAGACCAAAAGCACGGTACTCGAAGTAGATGGCTCGATTTTTCACTTTTCACCCTTACCGGGCTTATCGGAACATTTTTAGTATTGCTTTGGGTAGCCACGGACCATACTTCCACTCCAAGAAATTTCAACATTCTTTGGGCTTTCCCTTTGAATCTGTTCGTTTCTTATGTTTTTATCTTCAAACAAAAGCTTCCCAGTTGGTTTTTAAAATATTTATATACCGCTATTGGGCTTTTGGTTTTGGTTTTAATAGTATGGGTCGTAAATGTCCAGATTTTTTCCCCAGTATTGATTCCCTTACTTTTAACCCTTGCCGTTCGATACCTTTATCTTTTGAAGTTTGTTCAAAAGTAATACAATCAAAATCTATCTGAATGAATCTTCTCACCGTTGAGAACATATCGAAATCTTATGGCGAATTGGTCTTGTTTTCCAATCTTTCCTTTGGAATCAATAAGGACCAAAAAATCGCTCTTATCGCCAAAAATGGTAGTGGAAAAACGTCCATACTCAACATAATTTCTGGGAAAGATCGGTCTGAAACCGGACAAGTGGTCTCCAGAAAAGGGATTAAAATTTCGTTTTTGGAACAAGAACCCAACTTGAACCCAAATTTAACCATTGAGGAGACCATTCTAAGCACGGAAAATGAAACCCTGAAAGTCATTGCCGCCTATGAAAAAGCAGTTCTAGACCCAGAAGATACCGAAGCTTACCAAAAGGTCTTTGAAGCCATGGAAAGGCTTAACGCCTGGGATTTCGAAACCCAGTACAAGCAGATTCTTTTTAAGCTTCATTTAAACCGATTAGATCAAAAGGTGAGTGAGCTCTCGGGTGGACAAAAGAAGCGGTTGGCTTTGGCCAACGCCTTATTAAAAAAGCCGGAACTGCTGATTTTGGACGAACCTACCAACCATTTGGACCTTGAAATGATCGAATGGTTGGAGGCCTATTTCAGTAAGGAAAACATTACCCTGTTCATGGTGACCCATGACCGCTATTTTTTGGAAAGGGTCTGTAATGAGATTATTGAACTGGACAATAACCAACTGTACAGCTATAAGGGCAATTATTCCTACTATCTGAGGGAAAAAGAGGCCAGGGCCGAGCGCGAGGCCGTGGAACAGCACAAGACCAAACTATTGTTCAAAAAAGAGCTCGATTGGATGCGAAGACAACCAAAGGCTCGGACTACCAAGTCCAAATCACGTATAGATGACTTCATGCAGATCAAGAAAAAAGCGCATCAAAGAAGACAGGAACATCAGGTGCAATTGGAGTTGAACATGGAACGTTTGGGTAGTAAAATCCTAGAATTGCACAACATTACCAAAACCTATGGTGAAAAGACCATTCTGGACAAACTGGATTACAGTTTTACTAAGGGAGAACGTGTCGGAATTATTGGACAGAACGGTACCGGTAAGTCTACTTTTCTGAACATCATCACCCAAGAAGAGCTTCCAGATGGGGGTAAAGTTGTTGTTGGCGATACGATAAAATTTGGTTACTACACCCAAAAAGGCATCCCAATCAAAGAAGGGCAAAAGGTTATTGATGTTATACGGGAATTTGGGGATTACATCCCGCTAAAAAAAGGAAAACAAATCTCGGCCCAGCAATTGCTGGAACGCTTCCTCTTTGATCGCAAAAAACAGTACGATTTTGTAGAAAAACTAAGCGGAGGGGAACGCAAACGGCTGTATCTGTGTACCGTACTTATCCAGAATCCCAATTTTTTGATTTTAGATGAACCCACCAATGACCTGGACATTGTGACACTCAACGTTCTAGAGAGTTTTCTGCTGGATTTCCTAGGTTGTCTGGTGGTGGTTTCACATGACCGTTACTTCATGGATAAGATTGTGGACCATTTGTTCGTATTCAAGGGAAATGGGACTATAGAGGATTTTCCTGGAAACTATTCCGATTACCGTGCTTACGAAACCAGTAAAACAGCTGCAGAGCGGGAAGCAAAAAATAACGAAGGGGAAAAAACGGCAAAAACCTCCTGGAAAGAGAAGGATTCCAGCCGAAAATTATCCTACTTGGAGCAAAAGGAACACAAGCAGTTGGAAAAGGAAATCCAGAAGCTGGAGGAACAAAAGGAAGTGCTGCAAAACAAATTTGTTGATCCAGACTTGGATGGCGATACCATTGCGCAATTATCCATTGAGCTTAAGGAGTTATCCGATTCCATAGAAACCAAAACAGAGCGATGGTTCGAACTTTCAGCGATATTGGAAAGATGATGGACAAAATTTCAACCTACATTGGTTTTCTGCGAAAATCGACCAATGAGCACGGGGTGCATTCTCCTTTTGTCTTTAAGTATGTTACCAAATGTTTGTATACTAAAAAACAATGGCACGATTATAAATCCATCAACATCCTACTCAAGACCATCACATACTTCCAAAGTCAAAGTGTTGCGGTCTTAGATGATGTTGAGGCAGCTAAAATAGTAATGGATGCCTTACCTGAATTGCACTTCAACCCAAAATTGTTCGACCTGGTTTATACAAAAGACTTGGATGAATTTCAGTTTGGCCAGTTACGTTCCGAAGGAAAAATCCACAACGATAGTATTATTCTGGTGGATGGTATTTATCGGACCTCTGCGCAAAAACTGCAATGGACCCGGCTCATTCAATTACCCGAAATCAGCGTAAGCATTGATATGTACCACTTGGGAGCTATTTGTATTCGAAAGGAACAAGAAAAAGAACATTTCACAATCCGGATTTAAAAAACTAATTTTAAGTATGGAAACCGCTACAACAGATTACACCATTTGGTATGTGCTTGGGATTTTGGGGCTGATTTATCTCGTTGTGCTATTTAGAAACAAAAGGGGCACAAAAAGAAGAAAATCCCGAAAGTTTATGGAAGGCAAAAGGCGCCACGACAATCGTAGGTAACAATCATAAATGTCCACCCTTAAACAGCCCAAAATTCTTGAATACTAATTGTCCATTGATTGCTTAAAAATGAAAATCTATACCAAAACCGGTGATAAAGGCACCACCGCACTCTTTACGGGAAAACGGGTCCCCAAACATCACATCCGCATAGAAAGCTATGGCACCATTGACGAATTGAATTCCTTTTTAGGGCTACTACGAGATCAGGGTATGGACACGCACTCCAAGGAAACGTTGGCCCATATACAAAACAAATTGTTTACGGTGGGTGCTATTTTGGCCACTGAGCCCACCAAGGATAACCGGCTAAAAATCCCGCGAATTTCTGAGGAAGACATCCAAATCTTGGAAAAGGAAATGGATGAAATGAACGAACAACTTCCGGAAATGACACATTTTATACTTCCAGGAGGGCATACCACCGTGTCATACTGTCATATTGCCAGAACGGTATGCCGTAGGGCAGAGCGTATGGTCTCTTACTTGAACGAAGAAGAACGCGTACCAGAAAATTTATTGTCATACATCAACCGGCTTTCCGACTACCTTTTTGTGCTGGCACGAAAGTTGTCAAAAGATCTACATGCGGAAGAGGTCAAGTGGGTTCCTGAAAAATTGGAAGAATAAATCCTAATTTTCTGCGTTTCAGATTAACACGTTAAAAATAATTTTCAAATAATGCCGATTTTACTTGACAAATTCGGTTTAAAAATTATTTTTGCAAAAAAATTAAAATCAAACCGTTACTATGTACTGGACATTAGAATTAGCTTCATATTTAAGTGATGCGCCTTGGCCAGCCACCAAAGACGAATTAATAGATTATGCCATCCGAACCGGAGCTCCGTTGGAAGTTGTAGAGAATTTACAATCCATGGAAGAGGAAGGTGGTGAAATTTACGAGTCCATCGAGGAAATCTGGCCCGACTATCCTACCGAGGAGGATTACCTTTGGAACGAGGATGAGTATTGATCTCCCAGATAAACAAAACGTATTAAAAAGTCTCTTCTGAGGCTTTTTTTTATGTAATTTTGACAGCCTTGTAAGGGTTTCCATACCGTTCTGGACAATGGAACAACTTTTGCAATCCAAAAGAAAAATTATTCATGAGCTTTATTAATTCCGTTCTAAAGGTTTTCGTTGGAGACAAATCCGAGAAAGACGTAAAATCATTACAACCTTTAGTGAAAGAGATTAAATCCTTCGAACAACAGCTAGAAGGATTATCACATGACGAGCTGCGACAAAAAACGGCCTCATTTAAGTCTCAAATAGCAGAAGACTGCAAAGAAATCAATGATAAGATCGCCGCTTTAAAGGAAGAAGTGGCACAGTCTACGGATATTGACAGAAACGAGGAGATTTATACCGAAATCGACAAGCTTGGCGAAGAAGCTTACAAGATTTCGGAAAAAACACTGAACAATATACTTCCTGAGGCATTTGCCGTAGTTAAAGAAACCGCAAAGCGCTTCGCCAACAATGAAACCTTGACGGTGACCGCTTCGGAATTCGACCGGAGTCTATCAGGCTCCAAGGATTATGTGACCTTGGAGGGCGACAATGCCATATGGAAGAATTCATGGGATGCCGCAGGAAAAGAGGTGACTTGGGACATGATTCACTACGATGTGCAGTTGATTGGTGGTATTGCACTACATCAAGGTAAAATTGCCGAGATGCAAACGGGAGAAGGAAAAACACTGGTGGCCACCCTCCCACTCTACCTAAATGCCTTATCCGGTAAAGGTGCCCATTTGGTTACCGTGAACGATTACCTGGCCAAAAGGGACAGTGCCTGGATGGCACCTATATTCGAATTCCACGGGCTTTCTGTAGATTGCATAGACAAACATCAACCCAATTCCGAAGGAAGAAGGGCCGCATACAATGCTGATATCACCTACGGGACCAATAACGAGTTTGGTTTTGATTACCTAAGGGACAATATGGCGCATACCCCTGGAGATTTGGTTCAACCCCCACACCATTACGCCATTGTGGATGAGGTGGATTCCGTGCTTATTGATGATGCCAGAACGCCCTTAATCATCTCCGGACCTGTGCCAGAGGGTGACCGTCACGAATTCAACGAGTTGAAGCCAAGGGTTTCAGATATTGTACAGAAACAACGTCAGCATCTTACTGGAGTTTTGGCCGAAGCCAAAAAGCTCATCAAGGAAGGGGACTCCAAGGAAGGTGGTTTCCTATTGCTTCGTGTTCACCGCGGACTTCCCAAAAACAAGGCACTCATCAAATTCCTAAGTGAGGAAGGTGTAAAGCAATTGCTTCAGAAAACTGAAAACTTTTACATGCAGGACAACAATCGGGAGATGCCCAAGGTGGATGCCGATTTATTGTTCACAATAGATGAGAAAAACAACCAGATTGAATTGACCGACAAAGGGGTCGATTATATCTCTGGAGACCAGGATAAGGATTTCTTTGTGATGCCCGACATTGGCGGGGAAATTGCCAAAATTGAGCAGCAGGAGCTGGAAATTGAGAAGGAAGCCGAACTAAAGGAAGAACTCTTTAAAGATTTTGCGGTAAAAAGTGAGCGCATCCATACCATGAGCCAATTGCTCAAGGCCTATACCCTTTTTGAAAAGGATGTGGAATATGTGGTGATGGATAATAAGGTGATGATCGTGGATGAGCAGACCGGACGTATCATGGACGGGAGACGTTATTCTGACGGATTGCACCAAGCCATTGAGGCCAAGGAAAATGTGAAGATTGAGGCCATGACCCAAACCTTCGCCACAATTACGCTGCAGAATTACTTTAGAATGTACAACAAATTGGCGGGAATGACCGGTACTGCGGTTACAGAGGCTGGAGAATTCTGGGAAATCTACAAGTTGGACGTGATGGAAATTCCTACCAATAGGCCCATTGCCCGTGATGATCGCCATGATTTGATCTATAAGACCAAACGGGAAAAATACAATGCCATTATTGAAGAGGTTACAGACCTTTCCAAAGCCGGCAGACCCGTATTGATAGGTACCACCTCGGTGGAAATTTCGGAATTGTTGTCCAAGCTACTTAGCGTGCGTAAGATTCCGCATAATGTATTGAACGCCAAACTACATAAAAAAGAAGCTGACATTGTCGCCGAAGCCGGAAATGCCGGCATAGTTACCATTGCCACCAACATGGCGGGACGTGGAACGGACATCAAACTAAGCGACCAGGTAAAGGATGCGGGGGGTCTTGCCATTGTAGGTACGGAACGTCACGATTCTAGGCGTGTGGACAGACAGCTCAGAGGACGTTCGGGTCGTCAAGGGGATGTGGGAAGTTCACAGTTTTATGTCTCTTTGGAAGATAATCTAATGCGTTTGTTCGGTTCGGACCGGGTGGCCAAAATGATGGACCGCATGGGCTTGGAAGAAGGAGAGGTTATCCAACATTCCATGATGACCAAATCCATTGAACGCGCCCAGAAAAAGGTGGAGGAGAACAACTTTGGTATCCGAAAGCGTTTGTTGGAGTATGATGATGTTATGAACGCACAAAGGGAAGTGGTCTACAAACGTAGACGTCATGCCCTTCAAGGAGAACGCCTAAAGGTGGATATCGCCAATATGATCTACGACACCTGTGAAGTCATTGCCGACACCAACAAGGCCGCGGAAGATTATAAAAACTTCGAGTTTGAGCTTATCAAGTACTTTTCAATTACTTCGCCCATTACGGAAGAGGAGTTCAGAAAACTGAGCTTCCAGGATATTGCCAACCAAGTGTACAAGGCAGCCTACGAGTTCTATCAACAAAAGATGGAACGCAGCGCCGCGGTGGCATTTCAGGTCATTAAAAAGGTATATGAAGACCAGACCAACAAGTTTGAACGTATTGTGGTTCCCTTTACAGATGGTATTAAGACACTCAATGTGGTCACCAACTTGGAAGCGGCCTATACCAGTGATGGCAAACAATTGATTACCGATTTCGAGAAGAATATTTCCTTGGCCATTATCGATGACTCCTGGAAAACGCACCTTCGTAAGATGGATGAGCTAAAGCAATCGGTGCAGTTGGCCGTTCATGAGCAAAAGGACCCATTACTTATTTACAAGTTTGAAGCCTTTGAGCTCTTCAAGGAAATGATTGACAAGGTGAACAAGGAGGTTATTTCCTTCCTTTTCAAAGGGGAGCTTCCATCGGAAAACACCAATCAAATCCAAGAAGCCAGAAACCTTAGAAGACCCAAGGAAAATCTTAAAACTTCCAAAGAGGAAATCCCCAACAGTGATGAACTGGCGGCGCAGAACCGAGCCGCAGGACAAACCCAGGGCGGAAGACCGCAGATTACGGAAACCATTGTGCGCGAGCGACCGAAGATTGGAAGAAATGATCGGGTAACCATAAAAAATGTGATGTCCGGAGAAAGTAAGACCTTAAAATATAAACAGGCCGAGCCTCTTATTGATCGGGGCGAATGGGTCTTGGTCGAAGATTAGTCCAAAAACAAGGAAAACCTTAAACGACAGTCGATTATGGCTGTCGTTTTTGATTATATAAAAAACATAGTTAGATTTATAGCCCAAACACCCCCGTAAAGAGCTACTTTTACTGTCTAAATAGACCATCGCAGTAAAGGAGAATAACCGTACCACACGCCTATGAATGCGCCCAACGAGGACAAACGTCGTCTACAGGACAAAATTCAGTTGATTTTAAAGGTCAACCACAATTCCATTCTTACGTCTATTGCTTTTGGGTTGGTTTGCATGTTTTTGCTGGACATCAAAGGAGTAATCCCTTTTGTTTGTTTTGGCTATGCGGTGCTCAATTTCATCAATACTTTTCTTTACAGTAAGCACAAAAACTTGACGGCCACTTATAATGTTTCTTCCATTTTGGCAATGATGGGAGGAATATTGATCACTATATACAGTGGGGGAATTCAAAGCCCGTTCATTTTGGTTCTGGCTATAGTAGTTTTCGCTGGTTATGTTACCACCACCATGTATGGACAATTCTATTTAATTGTCAACCTTATTGTGGTTGCGCTAATCTTCTTATATGATTTAGGGGATTTTAAATTATCCGAAAACACGGTCCCTGAAGGCTCCAGAAGATGGTTTGCCTTTCTTAGCGTTATTTTTGCCGTGTATCTATTGGGTGGTGTTTTTGGAAAAAATCTGTTACGTGCCCATCATAAATTGTATAAATCCCGAAGGGAGGTGCAGGATCGTATTGATGAAAAGGAAACTCTATTGAAGGAAGTGCACCATCGGGTCAAAAACAATCTACAAACAGTTTCTAGCTTATTAAGTTTGCAATCTAGGGCCATTGCCGATGAGAAAATAAGCAATATTATAAAAAGCAGTCAAAACCGTGTGGTTTCCATGGCCATGGTACATGAGATGCTTTACAAACGAGACGATTACCTGTCCAAAATAGAGCTACGGCCCTATGTAGAGGAGTTGTGCAATTATCTGGTAAGGTCGGTGAAAGGAAATACGAACAAGATCAAGGTAAATCTTCACATGGATGACCACAAACTCAGTATTGACACGGTCATTCCCTTGGGATTGATAATCAATGAGACTATTACCAATGCCTTAAAATATGGAATCAAGGAGGATCAGGCTGGCGAGATCCTAATATCCTTGCGCAAGCTTTCCGATAAGCGGTATGAGATGCAATTAGGGGATAATGGTGCCGGATATTCAGAAGATATTAATCCAGAAACCTCTAAGTCCCTTGGGCTAAAACTGATTTATAATCTGGCCAGACAACTCAGGGGAACCATAAGTCGAGATGCCGAGAAAAAAGGCACATACTACATCTTGGAATTCGAAGAAATTATAGAGGAATTCAACTCTGTTGACTAAAGCTTTTCCTATCTTTAGAAGATTAACCTAATCTTCCAAAGTATGTTGAAAAAACTATTCCTGGCTGTACTCTTTACAAGTTCCTCCCTGACAGCTCAAGACTACTTCTTTAAAAAATTTCATCCATTTAATTCTGACATTCCATCACCCGAAGCCTTTCTGGGTTATCCTATTGGAGAACACCATACTCGGCACGATCTAATAGTGGCCTATCTCACTAGACTGGCCGAAACCTCGGACAGAGCCAGTATCTATGAATATGGTAGAACCCATGAGGGCAGAAAACTGGTCATTCTTACCGTGACATCTCCGGAGAACCTGAACAATCTGGAACAGATTAAAACACAACATCTGCAGTTCGTTGACCCGACAAAGAACCCCAACAACTATGATGATGTTCCCATTTTTATTAATCTGGGATACAACGTACATGGTAATGAGCCCTCGGGTGGGGAGGCTGCACTATTGACGGCTTACACACTCGCTGCCTCCAATAATCCCGAAATTTTAAATTTCCTAAACAAAGGGGTGGTTTTTATAGACCCGACCATCAATCCTGATGGACGTGATAGACATACCCAATGGGCCAATATGTATCAGGGAAACCCTCTGGTGGCCGATCCCCAAGATGCGGAACACAATGAATATTGGCCAAGAGGGCGGACCAACCATTATTGGTTCGATCTCAACCGAGACTGGCTTTTGGGGATTCATCCAGAAAGTCGTGGAAAATTAACGTGGTACCACGAATGGTATCCCAACGTAGTTACGGATTTTCATGAGATGGGGACACAGAGCACCTATTTCTTTGAACCCATGAAGGACAACGCTTCTTTGAATCCCATCATGCCTAAAGAAAACTATGTTGAACTCAATAACCTTTTCGGCAACTACTTTGCCCAGGCATTGGATAGTATAGGCTCCTTTTATTTTAGCAAAGAAGTATTTGATGGCACCTACCCAGGGTATGGTTCTTCCTATCCTGATTTACAAGGTGGCTTGGCCCTTTTATTTGAGCAAGCCAGTTCCAGAGGTCATAAACAGACCACTCCATTTGGTGAGATTACCTTCCCTTTTACCATCCGAAATCAATACACTTCCAGTATTGCGACCGTAAAAGCAGCGGTAGAAAACAAGGCGTATCTGAGAAAATACCAACAGGATTTCTTTAAAAGTGCCCTTGCAAATGCTTCCAAAAGTAGGGTCAAAGGCTATACGTTCAAGGATGATCGCGACCCCAACAGGGCAAAGGCCTTTGTGGACAAATTGTTGTTGCATAAAATAGATGTATATAAGTCCGGAGGGCAGTTCGTTGTGCCCACAAGGCAACCTCAGTATAGAATGGTACAAACTATGTTTGAAACCTATGAAAAATACCGTGACAGTGTGTATTATGATGCCTCCGCATGGTCTGTTGCCAATTTCTACAATATG
>JBCCUY010000045.1:0-14466 GCA_039196145.1 Bacteroidota bacterium | reverse complement strand
TGGAGGATAACCTTTACGGGGGACAAAGAAGGTTTTGGCCAAAATCAGTTAGCGAAAATGGAACAGCGAAAAACACTGACTCATATTCGCACTCCAGATACGATTGCAGATAATCTGATGAAAGATAATATCGCTGGAGGTGAAAAAACATATTACACTTATTGCAGTGCTTGTCACCAAAAAGATGGTGGTGGGGCAACAGGTAGATTTCCACCGATTGCCAACACAGATTGGGTAATGGGAGATAAAGAGAGGCTCATTAAAATTGTGCTTGAAGGCATGGAAGGTAGTATTCAGGTACATGGTGAAACCTATAATGGAGTAATGCCCCAACATAGTTTTTTATCCGATAAGGAGATTGCTGAGGTATTGACCTATATCCGTGCCAACTTTGAGAATAATGCCAGCGCCATTGATTCCATGGAAGTGAAAAAAATCAGAAACGATATCCAAGCGTCAAGCGGACAATAAAACAGGATAACAGTCCGGGCTTTAAGCTTTGTATCGACATAGTCTAAAAGATATAGTTATGTACAAAACACATATAACAAAACGCCTGCCCTTCCATTCATATATGGTCAAAGCCACTATGATGCTATTGGTTGCACTTCCAATTCATGCCCAAGATTATGATTTACTTATTAAAAATGGCCATGTAATCGATGTGAAAAATGGGGTAGATCAAATAATGGATGTAGCCATCTTAGAAGGAAAGATTGCCAAAGTCGATGCCCAAATACCACAAAAGCAGGCAAAAAAGGTGATTGATGCCAAAGGGTTTTACGTTACCCCTGGCTTGCTGGATATTCACACACATAATTTCCATGGGACCGTTCCTTTTGGTTATCTAAATAATAGTTTTGCCGCCCTTCCTCCTGATGGGTTCACATTACGTAGCGGAGTGACCACGGTTGCGGACGCAGGTAGTGCGGGTTGGAGAGATTTCAGAAAGTTTAAGGAACAGGTAGTTGATCGTTCCAAAACTAGAGTGCTGGCTTTTTTGAATATCGTAGGTTTGGGTATGAAAGGTGGCGCCATTGAACAAGATGTTACGGACATGGATGCAAGGTTGACCGCCATGGTAGCAAAGCAATTTCCCGAAATTGTGGTTGGCGTAAAACTTGCCCACTATAGTGGGTATAACTGGATACCAACAGAACGGACCGTAGAGGCGGGAAAATTGGCCAGCATTCCCGTGATGATTGATTTTGGGGGCAGCGATCCCGAACTGCCCATAAAAACCTTGTTTTTGGAAAAACTGAGACCCGGGGATATTTTCACCCATGCATACGCCCATGTAAATGGCAGAACTCCCATTGTTGATAAGAATGGAAAGGTCAGGGATTTTGTGTTCACCGCTCAAGAACGAGGAATTGTCTTTGATGTGGGTCACGGGGGTGGCAGCTTTTTGTTTGAACAAGCCATACCGGCCATGAAACAAGGGCTGAAACCCAATTCCATTAGTACCGATTTGCATACAGGTAGCATGAATGGAGGGATGAAAAGTCAAATCAATGTGATGTCCAAATTTCTAAACATGGATATGTCACTGCACGAGGTCATTGCAAGTTCTACCTGGCAACCGGCGCAAATTATCCAAAGAGAGGATTTAGGGCATCTCTCCGAAGGTGCTGTGGCAGATGTGGCTATTCTAAATTTAAGAAAAGGAGATTTTGGCTTTATCGATACCAAAAAGAAAAAAATGAAAGGTACCCAGAAACTGGAGTGCGAACTTACCATTCGAGAGGGAGAGGTAGTGTGGGACTTGAATGGCTTGGCCAGTATACCATGGGATAAATAATAAAACGCAACCAACCAATGAAAAAACAATATAAACTTCTTTTAATTGCCGCCTTACTCTGTCTGTTGGCCACAATCGTCTTGCTTGCTCTCGGACAAGGTGCCAATACAGGACCAACTGTTGTTCTATTTTTCCTTTTTTTGGCGTTGGGCTTCAGAGGTTCCAAGAAGTTAAAGGGGTTTTCCTTTACCATTTTGGTTTTTGCGGCCGTTAGTGTTTCCATGTACTATCCCTCCTACTTTACCGCAATCGGAGAGTTTCAGCTTAAATCCTTAATTGTTCCCCTTTTACAACTCATAATGTTTGGAATGGGAACGGCAATGAGTATCAAGGATTTTGCGGGTGTAGTTAAAATGCCAAAGGGTGTTCTAGTTGGATTAATCTGTCAGTTTACCATCATGCCTGTTTTAGGCTTTGCTATTGCAAGCCTATTTGGTTTTCCTGCCGAAATAGCGGCAGGAATTGTGTTGGTCGGGTCATCACCAAGTGGATTGGCTTCCAATGTCATGGCCT
The DNA here is from genome assembly GCA_039196145.1 of Bacteroidota bacterium. Taxonomy (GTDB): domain Bacteria; phylum Bacteroidota; class Bacteroidia; order Flavobacteriales; family Flavobacteriaceae; genus Flagellimonas. Next base: position 12,152 of record JBCCUY010000045.1, on the reverse strand, counting down.
ATTTGGCAAAGGCCAACTTGGCGCTTTCCGTTACCCTGACCGCAGTTTCAACTGTATTGGCCCCCTTAATGACGCCTCTTTTAATGAAAACTTTTGCCGGGCAATTTGTTCCCATAGATTTCTGGGGAATGATGTTGAGCATCGTCAAAATTGTAATCCTCCCCATAATCCTGGGATTACTCTTCAATTACTTTTTCCATGGTAAGGCCAAATGGCTGGACCGGGCCATGCCCATAGTCTCCATGGCGGGAATTGCCTTGATTATCGCAATCATCACAGCCGCTGGCCGTGATAGCCTGCTCACTATTGGTCTTTTCCTGATTTTGGCAGCTATCATCCATAATACTGCCGGCTATTTCCTGGGATATTGGTCATGTCGAGCATTAAAAATGAAAGAACAGGATTGTCGAACCATTGCGTTGGAAGTAGGTATGCAAAATGGTGGATTGGCTTCCGGCATAGCCTTGGAAATGGGTAAAGTAGCTACCATAGGTCTCGCACCGGCAGTTTTTGGCCCATGGATGAATATTTCAGGTTCCTCGCTGGCAACATGGTGGCGCGACAAAGATCCAGATACCAAAACAACCGATTCCAATAAGGCACAAAATGACCCTAATTAAATACGTCAAGATGAAACTACAGAACATATCCAGCCTACTGCTGGTTTTCGCACTACTGACTCTGGGAAACCTACAAGCGCAGACCCTGACCAAAAGTCAAATGGAATTTCTCACACCCCAATACACTGGTGAACGATTTGAGGACGGAAGGCCCAGAGTGGCGGATGATGTCCTGGAACGGATGAAAAAGGTGACCATTGAAGAAGCTTGGGGCGTTTTACGCAACGAAGGTTACCATAATCAATTTGAAAGTGGTTGGCAACCCTTGCATGACGACGTTCCTGTGATAGGTAGGGCTTTAACGGTGCAATACATGCCAAACAGACCAGATGTATCGGACCAGATAAAGAAAAAAGGAAAGACCGACGGGAGAATTGGTAATACCAATTCTTGGCCTATTGACATGCTAGTGGAAGGAGATGTCTATGTGGCTGATGCTTTCGGTAAAATCGTAAATGGAACCTTGATCGGAGACAATCTAGGGAATTCTATTTATGCCAAATCAAAAAATGGTGTGGTCTTTAATGCCTCCAGTAGGGATATGGAAGGACTTTCAGAAATTGAAGGGTTTAACGCTTTTGTGCGAGGTTGGGACCCATCATTTCTCACCGAAGTCATGCTCCTTAGTATCAATACGCCGATTAGGATGGGTGCGGCCACCGTGCTTCCTGGGGATATTGTTTTGGCCAAAAAAGAAGGGGTCATGTTCATTCCGGCCCATCTTGCCGAAAAGGTAGTGGTTACTTCAGAAGTAGTTCGACTTCGAGACCTATTTGGAATCACCAGACTAAAAGAGGGTAAATACACACCAGGGCAAATTGACAATAAATGGACGGAGGAAATCGAGAAAGACTTCTCACAATGGCTCAGAAACCATATGGATGAACTTCCTGTTCCAAAAGAACAAGTAAAAGAACTCTTGAAAAAACGCATGTGGTAATAAAAACACCAAACATGAAATCAAATCATTAATAAAAAGCACTATACAATGGAAAAAACAGATAGAAGATCAGCATTTAAAAAATTAGGAATGGGAGTCGCCGCCTTATTAGGCGTGGGCTCTGTAAAGGCTATGGGAAAAGCATCGGCGCCAAGGAAAGAAGTAGTGGGCGAAATCGTGCAGGACAAAAAAATCCCTTTGTTCTCAGGGGCCGTAAAACACGGGAATACCCTTTATGTCGCTGGAAAAGGCGCGCATTTTGAAGGAGATATCAAATCGCACACCGACCATGTCCTCAAAGAAATAGAAAAAGAACTGGTGAAAAATGGTTCCTCCATGGACAAGGTGTTGAAGGTAAATGTCTATCTGCACGATTTGGAAGACTACCATGGCATGAACGAAGTATACCGGGGTCGCTTCGGTGAAAATCCCCCAGTCCGAACAACGGTCGCTGTTTACGGAGGCGTTCCCGGAGACTCTTTGGTAGAAATTGACTGCATAGCCGCATTGGATTAACAAACTAAAAACAATATCATGCTTACTAGAAGAAAACTTTTAAAGACCCTTTCCAGCGTTCCTGTAGTGGGAGGTTTAGTTGGAACAGGATTGCTCAGCCCGAATATGATGCATGCCGCTGTGGAAACGACGGCATCGCGTAATTTCTTCAAGGAATTGGGTATACGAACCTTTATCAATGCTGCAGGGACCTATACTTCCATGACTGGCTCGCTGATGTCTGACCAAGTACTTTCAGCTATCACCTATGGCGCAACGGAATATGTGGATTTGGACGAGCTTCAGGATAAGGTGGGCGAACGCATAGCCCAATTACTGGAATGTGAATATGCCACGGTAACTTCTGGAGCATTTGGAGCCATGTCTATTGGTACCGCAGGAGTGCTAAGTGGGATGGACGAAAAGATTGTGGCCAGATTACCAGATTCCACCGGAATCAAGAATGAAATCATTCTCCAAGAAGCCCATAACATTGGCTATTCCAAAGCATTGACCAATGTCGGGGCCAAGCTGGTTTGGGTGAAAACGGCCAAAGAATTGGAAAAAGCCATTAACAAGAACACGGCCATGCTCTGGTTCCTAAATGCGAATACCGAAGAGGGTGAAATAAAACGTGAAGAATTTGTGGCCCTGGGCAAGAAACATAACATTCCAACCTTCATTGATTGTGCTGCCGATGTACCCCCGGTTGAAAATTTATTCAAGTTTACCAAAATGGGATTTGACCTAGTGGCTTTTTCGGGAGGAAAGGGTATTCGCGGTCCTCAAAGTGCTGGGCTACTTTTAGGCAAACGCAAATACATTGAAGCTGCTAGAATGCACACCCCCCCAAGAGGAACAACAATTGGTAGGGGAATGAAAGTGAACAAGGAAGAAGTATTGGGTATGTTGGCCGCCTTGGAAACTTATTTGAACAAGGATCATGAGGCCGAATGGAAACTTTGGGAAAGTCAGATAAAACTGATTTCCGATAGTGCACTGTCTGTTAAGGGCGTTAAGACGGAAATCCACGTGCCGCCCCATGCCAACCATGTGCCATCCTTGCGTATCAAATGGGATGAAAACGTAGTCAAAATCTCCGCGGAAGAAGCACGTAAAAAATTAAAGGACGGGCATCCTTCCATCGCCACTGTGGGAAACAAGGATACCATCGGTATCACCACTTGGATGATGATTCCAGGTCAAGAAAGAATCGTGGCCCAAAGAGTGAAAGAAGTTTTGGAAAACGCTTAATTTTATGCAAATCCAATAATCTGAAAATCATGAAAACCATATTTCAAAGTCTATTGCTAGCGTTGGTTATAGTTGCTTGTGGCCCTACACCCGAGAAAACCGTGGAGGAACCTCAAAACGAAGTGCAAGCCCAAGAAATCGACCCGAATTATAATCCAGAGGCAAAGCTCGTTGAAATGGGTGTGACCTTGAGCACCCCATCCGCACCGGTGGCCAACTATGTAAATGCCGTGCGCACGGGCAATTTGATTTTTCTAGCCGGCAAAGGTCCCAAAATGGATGATGGTGAATACATTACCGGAAAGGTTGGAGCCGATTTATCTATTGAAGAAGGCTATGAGGCAGCTCGTATTACAGCCCTTAACCAGCTTGCCGTTCTAAAGGCCGAATTGGGCAATCTGAATAAGGTGAAACGGGTTGTAAAAGTTCTGGGCATGGTCAATGCGGCTCCTGATTTTGTCGATCATCCAAAGGTAATAAATGGTTTTTCCGACGTTATGGTTGAGGTTTTCGGGGAACGGGGAAAACATGCTCGGGCAGCTGTTGGAATGGGGTCCTTGCCTACCAACATCGCCGTGGAAATTGAAATGATCGTGGAAGTAGAGTAAACCTGCCCACATACAAAAAGATAAATGCCCTAGGTGGTCTTTTAGACTTATCTAGGGCATACTATATTCCATGATTTGAATGACCCTAGCATCGATACTCTGCAACTTCTGTAGGGATTCAACTTTATTGACATCCTTGGTGTAAAGGGCCAAAATCAATTCAGCATTCTGGTTGACGGCCGCTTCTGACTTGATTTTACGGTGCAACTGCTCTTGTCTGTCTTTTTCTCCGATTTCACCTAGCGCCAATAGTTCAAAAAAAGTGTTTTTGGAAACCTGCTTGGCAGTGCTTTTATAGGATGATACGGATTCAAAGTATGACTTTGCTTTATCGGTCCCCCCAAGGTTTTTATAACAAAGCCCAAGGAGATAATCTGGCATACGGTTATCAGGATTGTAAGGTGCCCCAATACCTAAATGCTCCGGCCATTCCTTTGAAGCCTCCAACAATTGAGCGGCCTTATTGAATTGCTTTTTCTCCATCAGTTGTTTTGCCAAGAACAGATGGGCCTCGCTATAGATTTTTTTACTTTCCGAAGCATGCTCAAAAGGTAAAATGTGTAATCCGGAAAGTACCGATATAGCTTTTGGATAACTTTGGACGGCCACCAAAGCCCTGGCATAACTTAATCCTACGTTATAATTGTTTGGGAATTTCTTGAACGCTTTCTTTCCCAGTTTGGCTGCTTCTTCGCTCTTTCCGTTATCCTGATAAAACCGGATAAAATCGTCCCAATTTTTCCATGAAGCATTATTCAAATTTAGCGCCCTGGTATAATCGCCCAACAAATCATTATAGGGCTTGTCCAAAGTTTTCGCCCTAAATATATAAAAGGGTGCGTAATCAGGTTGATTGCCACATTCCTCCAAGAGTTTTGTTGCTTTGTCCCTTAGACCAACGGCTAAATAGTTTTGTGCCAGATAGTATTTAAACTTCCAACTAGCGTGCAAGCCAACAATCTCTTCCAAAACAGGAAGGGTTTCCCTCCTATAGGGAAAAACAAAATCAGGAGTACCGCCAGCAAGTTCTTCTAACAAAGTGTCACTTTTTGCGGCATCCGCAACACGAATTAAAGAGGCTAAAAACAGTTTGGATTTACTATCTCCCATGTTAATCTGAAACAATTCTTGCGCAACGTCATTTTGGCCAAGACCCAAATAACCCAAAGCTAGTTCCAAAAGGGTTTCTTTAGCGAACTCGTTTTGGATACTTTCCCGGATTGTCGAAACACCTTTTTCTTCCATTAGCAATTGTTCCAACTTCGCCATGTGGTTGATTGGACTTAGCTTCTCGATTTGCTGAAGCTGCAAGTCAAAGGCTTCGGTTTGTTTTTGTTTTCTGTAAACCACCAGCAAAACCTGACGCGCATTTAAATTATGTGCATTGAAATCCAAGGCCTGGAGCGCATAAGATTCCGCCTGCTCCAAATTGTCCATCCCCAAATAAATTTCGGCCATTTGGGCAAAGGCTACGGAACGATATGCAATGGAACGGGCTGCCCAACCCAAAGCTTCAAGTGCATTTACATCATCTTTTTTGGCTCGATAGGATATCCCGGCCAAATAGTTTGACTTTGCATTATAGGTATCAAGCTGTAACGCTTTATTGGCGTAAACCAAGGCCTTGTCATAGTTGGTTTTTCTAAATTCCGCCTCCCCAGAAAGAAGGAGCGCACCAATATGTGAAGGGTTCAAACCCATTAGTTCCTCTAGCTTTTTTTCGGCCAAATTGTACTCGCGATACTTTATGGCTTCTGAGGCTTCATGGTAAAGCTTTTCCACTTGGGAACGCTGCACTTCGGGTTTGTGCACAAAGTCCCTTTTAAGCAGGGTGGTACTTTCCGAGGTATAATGAAGCTTGCCATGTCCTAAAACCACCTCAATGGAATCCCCTTGATCACAGCTAATTTCATTTTCAAAAACTTCCATAGGTTTCATGCCAAGTTGCTTGCTTACAACTTCCTCACCGTTGACGAAAACTTTTAGGGTTTCGTTAAAAGCTTGCAATGCATTGATTCCCAAATACGCTGTATTCCCATTTCTTTCTAGGTTCAGCACGCCATATTCAGATGCTGCCTCCATTCCGCCAATCTCCTTAAAGGGAAACCAGAGCTCTTGCCAAGAATCCAGGACATAGGGATCAAAACCTACTTGGGAAACAGGATTTTCCGCTCCAGGAAAATATTGGTTGAACAGGCGACCTGCCTGAAACTCTATATATTGCCCATCTGTATCCGTCAATAAATCCTCCCAAATACCTCCTGAACGGGAAAGCGCCCACAACCAAAGTTTCTGCCCTGGCATTTGCTCATAGGAGGACCAATGCCCAAACCCAACTTTTCTATCGTGATAATAGCCTCCAAAATAGTTCTGATAGTCGCCTACAATATGGTAGGACTTAGAAGGGCCAAAATCGTTGTTACGATACATGGCTAGGTTTCTTCCTTGATCATCTATGGGCCATTTTTGCCAAGTCCCGTTGTGCTCCAAATATCCATTTCCAGGAATAAAGAATTCAAGATCATTTGTAGCAACGGCGGCGCCAGTCATCCAGTTGTAGTAGGATTGACTCAATGGGGTTCCGTTATACCAGGATGCATTGGTTTCAAAAAACGCCTTATCTCCTTCCAGACGTATTTCGACCTGCCAGTAGGTCCTAGAGGGCAAGTCAAAATTACCAACAATGCAACTTACGCTTCCATCCCCATTTTTCTGGGTTTTGTAATCCACCGGAGTCGCCGTGGACGGATGGTGGCCGATAATTCCAAAGTTAAATTCGATTCCCCCGGAGGTCCAGGGGCCCCTCATGGATATATTCCTGAATTTCACTACTTCGTTCCGGTACAAGAACTCATTGCCGGTGCTCTTTTCAATGGCACCCCATACTTTCCCGCCAATCTCTGGTAGCACATAAACTTCTATGTACTCATTTTCCAATTTGACAACCTTCCAATCCTTTTTTCTCGAGTCATGTTCATATCCCTCAAACTTATGATATGGAAAGATTTTCATGTTTTCTGTAAGTATGGGAACAGGATTAGGTGTATGAAATCCATAGGTATCCAAACTTCTTGTCTCCTCGGTAATAGTAGCCGTTTGCGCAATCAGAGTGTTGGATGCAAATACAAATCCAACAAAAATCCAAACTATGTATTTAAAAAGCCCCATATCAATATTTAAAACATTCCACGTCAGCATTATTTCTAACAAAAACCACCAAATTGCTTCCATCTGACAGTTCTATATTGGCGATGTCCCGTACCTCACCATCAATGTTCAGCCCGCTGGAGGCAACACTGACCGGCTCAAAACCACCAGCTCCATCTCCCAAAAGCAATGTGCCCTTGTTTGCATCGTATCTACCATATTTTACTCGGGTGCCAAAGAAGTTACCGCCCATTAGGATATCCTTCTTTCCGTCGTGGTTGAAATCACCTGACAGCAGCCCATAGATCGGTGCAGTCTGTGCGTCAGTGGGCAAAGCTCTAAATTGGAACTGATTGTTTCCCAAATTTTCCAAATAACCTGTACTAAAGTTTTTGGCTTCCAGAACGGTTGCCCCATCCAATTCTTCCGACGTGAAAATATCCGTTATCCGTTCATTGGCGTAATCCTTATAATTCACATACTTGCTCTTGAGACCATTCAATTGTTCCACCAGGTCATCTTTGGAGAAAGCTGGGTATTCCTCTCCCATGATGTAAGAGCAAAGAACAGGATCCAGCGATCCATTGCTATCAAAATCCTTTACATATAGCGTTGCAGGTTCAGAAACAGAGGCCTTTAATTGGGAATTCAATCCAAAATTGCCCACAACGAAATCCATATCCCCATCATTATCAAAGTCCTCACCTATAATACTGTTCCAGAATCCTTCTGAATCTTTGTTACCACAGTTTTGGGTAATTTCTTCCAGCTTGTTCCCGGAATTGGAAAATACCCTGATGGGCATCCATTCGCCCACAACGATCAAATCAAGATTTCCATCAGAGTTAAAATCAGACCATATGGCGTCTGTAACCATTCCAGGAAATTTCAATTCCGGACTTATATTTTCAGTACCATCGCTAAACTGTCCTTTGCCATCATTTATTAAAATGAAGCTTCTAGGGGATTCTGGATACTCTCCGGGCCGAACCCTTCCTCCCACGAAAAGGTCTTGGTCCCCATCAGCATCAAAATCTCCAACACTTACACAGGAACCACTGCTATACATTTCCGGAAGTGCCTTTGGGTTTTTTCGGAAATTGCCTTTCCCATCGTTGATATACAGCCGGTCTTGAAGCGCCTCGGTCCCTTTGTCGAATGCATTGCCCCCACTGACAACATAGAGATCCAAATCACCATCACCATCGGCATCAAAAAATTCGGCGTCGATATCCTCTGAAAGGCTATCCTCTTCTATAAAAGATACATCAATAGCGGTGAAACCACCTTTTCCATTCTGCTTAAACAGTCCTCCCGGGCTTCCTTTTGCACCACCAATGTAGATATCGGATAGGCCATCACCATTAAAATCTCCCTGAGCAATTTTTGGTCCTTGGGTTGACAACTGATGCGGAAGAAGCCGTTCCCTTTTAAAGTCATTATATTCATTCTCTTTATGACGATAACGGATAAGACTATCCGAGGTAACTGAAGCAAAGTGGGTCGATTTTTCGCTGATTTCGCTCTCCAAAATCGTCACTGCTTCTTCATAGGAAAGGGTTTGAACAGTATTAGCCTCGATATCATGAATCTCCTGTACCTTTCCATCGGGCCATCGGACAGTAAGTTTTTCAACAAGACTATCCTTTCCCAGTCCAAAAACAAGGTCGTAGGGCATTGAGGATTGGTATCCCCTACTTGGGATCACTTCTTGGACCATTTTATTTTCTCCGGACTGGATACTGATTTTTGCACCAATGCCAAAAGTGTTCCATTTGCTTCCCTTTAGTTTGACTTTTAAATAGTTATTACCAAGATGCACCTCGCTGTTGTTTCTTAGGACGAAGGCAGGTTCATCGATATTATTGATTACCAAATCCAAATCCCCGTCATTGTCCAAATCTGCATAGGCACCACCATTGGAAAGTGATTTTTGATCGAGTCCCCATTCCGAGTTCACCTTGCGGAAGGTCAAGTCTCCATTATTATGGTACATGTAGTTTTCAACCACGGCAGAGGGCATGTTCTCCAGCAACTCTGAAATTGCGGTGCGTTGTCCAGTTTTATCCTCATTTAGTTTCTCTTGGACCGCATAATTTATGAAGTCCATATTGGTATAGTCCCGTTTATATCCATTGGTGATATAGATATCCTTAAAACCATCGTTATCGTAATCGGCAGCCAAAGCTGCCCAGCTCCAATCGGTATTTGAAATGCCCGAGAACTGTCCTATTTCGGAAAAAGAACTGCCTTGATTGTTCAGCTGAACCATGTTCCTCATGGTTTGATGGTAAAATCCTGTTTCCGCAAGAAGACTATGCTTTTCATAATTGTCCGGACCCGAGACCATTTTTTGCCGGTAGTTGTCCTCGGGAAGCATATCAAGTGTGATGATGTCCGTATAGCCATCATTATTAAGGTCCGCTACGTCACTCCCCATGGAAAAGAGCGAGGTGTGACCCACTTGGTTTTCCAGACTCTCCGTAAACGTACCATCTTGGTTGTTGATATAGAGGTAATCCTGTTCGTTGTAATCGTTGGAGATGTATATGTCCAGCCAGCCATCGTTGTTGATATCGGAAACGGATAGACCAAGACCAAAACCAAGAACATTGGACACCAGTCCGGCCTGCGGGCCCATGTCCAGAAAATAACCTCCTTCGTTTTTATAAAGCTTATCGGAATAAGCGTCATTTTTCCGCTTTTTTAAGGTGTGCGTAATTCTATCGAAACCGGCATACTCTTGAGTAGAGTGGTTAAGCACATAGAGATCAAGGTCCCCGTCGTTATCGTAATCAAAAAAGGATGCATGCGTAGTGTATCCGGAATCGTCCACACCGAATTGTTCGGCCTTTTCCGTAAAGGTTAGGTCCCCATTGTTGATGAACAACAAGTTTCTCCTTTTGTGTGGGGCCTTGGCAGCGGAGCGACAAACATAAATGTCCAGCAGACCATCGGCATTTACATCGGCCATTGTGGTTCCCGTATTCCAAAGACCTTCAGCAAAAACACCGGCTTCCTTGGCAATTTCCTTAAACTCAAAATTCCCTTGATTAAGATATAAGTGACTTCCGACCATATTTCCCGTAAAATAGATATCCAACAAACCATCATTGTTGATATCTCCAATGGCCACACCTCCTCCGTTGTACAGGTAACTATATTCCAAAACATTAAACTCTTCGGTCTCCAAGAGTTTGTTTACAAAGGAGATTCCTGTTTTTTGGGCAGGCATTTGAGAAAACATGGTGTCAGTACCTGGGTCCAAACAAGATAAAAAAGTAGCGACGAGAATTCCGGCCAAAAAAAGTTTTAAACGAAAACGCTTCATATGTACAGATTAGGTAATATTATGATACCCCAAGAGGAATTATCCCTAGGTAAAGTAATTAAAGAAAAAAATACCAATGCCAGGAACAGCATTGGTATTTTCGCGACTTAAACCTAACTCAAACTAATTTTTTGCATCCCACCATAGTTTGGTAGTCCCAAGGTCTGGGCCACCTAACAAGGTAGAAATTGCTGCGTTAACAGCATCTGTATTGTCAGCGAACTCTGTAGCGGTATAAGTCATTCTTCTAGGAATCTCATCCACCGCTATATTAGGGTTAAGCGTGTTTAATCTGTTGTACAATGTTGGATAGCCAGTTCTTCTGCGCTCCGCATAAGCTTCCTCGCTATCTGGCCATAGTGCTATCCATTTTTGTGTGATGATCTGCTCTAATTGCTCTTCGGCACTACCTCCAGCATTATAGGCAACAGGAACCGTTGAAACGGGACCATCTGTACCATCTATAGCAGCAGGGGTCAAAGCACTTGTTACATAGTCGTCTCCGGAAAGGTTGGTTCCATCATACCCATGTTGCAAATGTGATTGTGTAATACCCTGATTGTACAAGTCTTCAGCTGTTCCACCGGCAGCCCATCCTTCCAAAGCGGCCTCCGCTCTTAGAAAATAAGCTTCCGAAGCTGTCATCACGATCCATGATGGACCAGGATCACCACCTGCGGTATACGGTCCGGCCATATTGGAAGCCAAATCATTGAACGAGGTTGTAGCCTTGGATTCAGCTGTCTGTCCATTTCGCATTCCTTCATATGGGAATTCAACGCCCGCCGGGTCATCGGCCGCATCCGGAGTGGCAGCAGGAGCGTAATAGGTAGCAACCCTAGGATCTTGATATCCCTTGAGCACACTTTCCATATCCGCACTCATACGGAACTCACCCCATTGTGTAATGGTGGTATAACTGTTCGTGAAATTCAAATTGGTTTGGATAAGACCATTGTCATCATTAGATGTCATAACCCCTCCGGCGATAGCTGCTTCCGCATTGGACTGGGATAAACCAGCATCTACATATTTTACCCTCATGGCCAAACGTAGACGTAATGTATTAGCGAACTTGATCCACTTATCAACATCTCCACCAAAAAGAACATCATTACTACCTAAAAAGGAGGTTCCCCCCGCATTGGCTTGTAAAACAGTAGTAGCTTCTGCCAACGTAGTAAAAAAGTCGGCATAAATAGCTTCTTGAGAGTCATAAGGAACTTGATTTTCCAAATTGCCAAAATTGGAATATGGGATAGGTCCCCAATAGTCGGTAACCCTATGGTATGCATATACACGCCATACCTTCATCATGGCATTCTCCAAATCAAACTCCAAATCTACAGCTGCATCCTCGGCAAACTTAATGTTTGGAGCAGCCCTACTATAAAAATAGCGATACGCCCCATTAAGCCATCCCCCTACCAAGATGAACTGGTCACTGTCAAAGTTAGGGGCTGTGGTGGCAAAATAATTCGCATACACATCCGAGAATAAGGAATGCCATAACTGGAAAGGTCCTCTTGCACTGTCAAAAGGCAAGAAGTTTGGGGTATACAACGCTCTTTGGAAGAACAGCGGATACTCCGAGGAGGTTATTGCATCCGTGGTAAAGTTTTTCGGATCCGTATTTATTTCCGTAAAATCATCTGTACAGCCTAGCAGGAACCCTCCCAGAACCAAGCCTATACATAATTTAGTTACAATACTTTTCATGTTTTTTCTTTTTAATTACATTTCTTTTTTTTAGAATC
>JBCCUY010000044.1:0-14565 GCA_039196145.1 Bacteroidota bacterium | reverse complement strand
TCCTTATTGTAATCGTGAAATGTGTCCACAATTTCATCAGCAAAACGCACAAAACCATAAATGTTGTAAATATCCTGTCTTATGGACGTGGACAGCATCTTTGTGGCCAATGAAAAAGAGGTACTATATGATTCCGTTACAATTTTACTACAGCTTCGGGATACATCATCAAAAATAGTTTTCATCTTCTCAAAGTTTTTTAATTAGTAGGTCGGAAACCAACTTCCCTGAAATTAGCGAGGGAGGAACCCCTGGCCCAGGTACTGTGAGCTGACCCGTAAAAAATAAATTTTTAACCTTGCTACTTTTGAGGTTAGGTCTTAAAAAGGCAGTTTGTCTAAGCGTATTTGCCATGCCATAGGCATTTCCTTTGTAAGAATTGTATTGCTCAATAAAGTCGTTCACACAGAAGCTCTCTTTAAATATAATGGAATTTTTAATAGCTTCTCCAGTGCGGGTAGCGAATCTATCCATCACAATATCAAAATACTGTGCTCTCAATTCGGATGTATCTTCCAATCCTGGCGCTATGGGAACCAAAAAAAAGCCGGTCTCACATCCAGCAGGAGCCATTGTGTCATCGGTTATGGAGGGGAAGTTTGCATAAAAAAGTGGTTCCGTTGGCCACTGCGGCTCATCGTAAATTTCGACAGCATGTTTTTCAAAATCAGTATCGAAAAACAGATTGTGGTGGTTTACATTTTTTAGTTTTTTATTGAACCCTATGTAGAAAAGCAGGGATGACGGAGCATAGGTCCTATTGTTCCAATAGGCCTCTGAATACTGTCTGTATTTTGGGTCCAACAATGTCTCTGAATGATGGTAATCCGCTCCACTGACCACAAAATCTGATGTAATATTTTCACCCTTACTATTTATACCGCAGATGGTCCCGTCCAGGACCAAGATATTGTCCACTGGGCTGCTGGTATGTATTTTTACACCCAACTCCACGGCCAAACTGGCCATTGCCTTAATGATTTCGTACATGCCTCCCTTCGGATGCCAGGTCCCTAATCCAAAATCGGCAAAGTTCATGAAATTATAAAACGAAGGTGTTTTGCTAGGTTTTGCACCCAAAAACAAAACTGGAAACTCCAGTGTTGAAATTAATTTGGGATTTTTAAATCGTTTACGAACTTCCTGACTGATCGTTTTGAAAAACTGATCCACTTTAAAAATGGTATCCTTGGTGACCAGCTCAAGAGGGGAGAGGCCGGGTTTGAGCACAACCTTGTTTATAGCAATATCATAATTCTCCTGTGCTTGGTCAATGAATTTTTTCAATTGGATACTGCTGCCTTCTTCAAGGCGTTCGAATTCCTGGCAAATTTGTTCCATGCAATCCCCAATTGTTATGGTATCATCCTTAAAGAAAATTTTATATGCTGGATTTAGCTTATCCAGTTGATAATAATTCGATGTGCTTTTTCCGAAGTCGGCAAAGAACTTTTCAAAAATGTCTGGCATCCAATACCAACTGGGGCCAATATCGAAAGTAAACCCGTCCCGGACAAGTTGTCTTGCCCGACCGCCAACTGTTGCGTTCTTTTCAAAAATTTCTACCTCCAAGCCTGCTTTTGCAAGGTAACAGGCTGCAGAAAGGGATGAAAAACCAGAACCAATGACGATTGCTTTCTTCATGTATGTTTTTGGGGAACTATAAGTTGTTGATTAACTGCTCAATGGAAGAGAAGGTCATAATGTCCGCTGGAAGCTCTTCCTGGGTTATATGCTGTATTTGATGCCCTAGTGCATAAAGTTTGGAGGTTCCAGAGGCATTTAAGGTATCAGAAAATTTCTGGAAATAAGCGGCCAATTCATCCTTGGTTGGAGAGACGGTAAAATAGGAAACGAAATGGATATCGTTATAATATTTCAGCAGGTCCACCAAACTTTCAATAGGCATGGTTTGTCCAAGATAAATGGTCTTGTAGCCCTGGAGGGCAATCTCATAATTGAGATAAAGCAATCCAATCTCGTGAATCTCGTTTTCCGGAAGGAACAAGGCGAAAACCTTATCCTTTTTTGTTGGCTCAAGGGATTGAAGCTTTTCTGTATTGATATAGATTTTCTGCTTGATCAAATGCGAAACAAAGTGCTCATGTGCGGGGCTGATGGTATCTGTTTGCCATAATAGTCCCAGTTCGTTGAGCAATGGAATAAGGACTTCGTTGAAAATATCCCGAAACGATCGTTCCGAAAGTAAACTGTTGTAGGTATTTTGAAAAAGCACTTGATCAAAATTGACCATGGCCAATTTAAAGGCATTTATGGCATGGTGCTTTTCACTACTGTTAGAGACAATCTCCCTGACCAAAATGGGAATTCTTGGCTCCTCCAATCTGGCGATTTTGGAAATCTTATATCCATTATTATAAAGCAGGGTGACGTTCAACAACTTTTGCAAGCTTGCCAAACTGTAGGTTCTAATGTTGGTACTTGTTCTTTCAGGAGTAAACAGATTGTATCTTTTTTCCCAGATTCGGATGGTATGCGCCTTGATTCCGGAAAGGTTTTCCATATCCCGGATACTAAAAGATTTTTTTACATTGTTCATCTTTTCCAAGTAATTGTTAAACAAATTTACGATTTTAATGATGCCATCCTAGTATATGATCATAAAATTTGGGAGGACTTTAAGGAAAAAACATAGATTTTGAAGAAAAACGGTGGATTTTGTAGTGGAAGAGACCATAAACAAAAAAAACCGCATAAATGCGGTTTAGTGCCCACGACTGGAGTCGAACCAGCACGTCCTTTCGAACACTACCCCCTCAAGGTAGCGTGTCTACCAATTCCACCACGTGGGCTTTGAAATTGTATTTAAAAACTGGGAAACCCCATGATTCTAAAAACGTGAGGGCAAATATCGGTAAAAATTGGCTTGTTGCGCAAGCTAATCACCGTATTTGTTGAAGGTTAAATTGGCTTCGTCTAGGTTAGGAGGTTGCCCTCCTCATCCCATTCGGCTAGTACCGCACGTTTGCTCTGATCTACACACTTGGCCAGCCATTCTTCATCATATGCAACTCCATGCTGGGCCAATACGTCTTCTGGAACGCCATCCCACACATTGGGCATATTTCCTTTGTATCCCAATTCCTCAATTCCAATTTTGGAAGTGTAGTAGCCTGTTAAGGTGAGATTCCGCATCAGGGAAAAGAATTGGATTTCCAAGGGTTGATTTGCCTCTAGAATATCTGGATTGGGGAAGGCGATACTATCCAAAATGGTTTTTTGCTGCACATCACTTGCCGATTCAAAGGAAAGGTTGAACTGGGTATTGGAAGTATGGTCCAACCACATAAGACCACCGCGAAGTGGGGTTTGCAACTCTGGAAGGTCCTTTACCATGAACTCTATGAAGTCGGGAACTTCCGCGTCCAATGCTCCCTTAAGTCCATCACCTGAGGGTAGTATCAGGTTGCAGAGCACGGCGATAGTTTGCATTTCATGGTCGTTGAAGAAAACCTCTTCCATAAGTTTTTGGTCACGCTTCAGCTCCTTTGGGGTTCTACCGTAGGTATAACTTTTAAGTACCGTGCTTTCTTCAGCAACGGCCTCCGATTTTGGGCTGCAGCCATGTACTGCAAGTCCACCAGCCACAGTTCCAAATAGAATTGATTTTAAACTCTTTCTTCTGTCCATGGCTATATGTTTTGTTGTTTGAGTTGTTCAATGATGTAGTCTGAAGTTCTCCAAGAGAGGGCCAAAATGGTCCAAGTGGGGTTCTTGTCTGCCTGTGAAACAAAGGGGCCCGCGTCTACGATGAACACATTTTTGGCATCGTGAAGCTGTTGATGGCTGTTGACAACAGAAGTCTTTTTATCGTCTCCCATTCGGGTGGTACCCACCTCGTGGATGATTTCTCCCGGGGCAAGTATCCCATAGTTACTGTCTTTGCCAGACCTCCTGCCCAAAACCTGTCCTCCCATATTGTGGATGATTTCTTCGAAAGTGTCCTGCATATGCTTCACTTGATTTATTTCATGATCGGTCCATTGATAATTGAATTTGAGGACGGGAATCCCAAATTCATCCACCTTGGTGTTGTCAATTTCGCAGTAGTTGCTTTCTTGGGCCACCGATTCGCCCCTACCGGCCAATCCAACCACAGAACCGTAATATTTTTTTACGTCTTTTCTAAGGTCGTTGCCGTACCCGCCAACTTTGAGACCAAAGAACTTATTAAGGTCGTTGGGATTGAAACCAAATCCATAACTTGGCATTCCCAGGCCTCCCCACATTTCAATATGATATCCTCTAGGGAAATCAAGTTTTTCATTTTCTAACCACCAAGGGGAGTATACGTGCATTCCGCCGACACCATCTTCATTATAGGTTTTTCTATTCATGAGCTCAGGTACAAAACCCATGAGATTACTTCCCGTGGAGTCATGAAGATATTTGCCCACAATATCACTGCTGTTGCCCAAACCGTTGGGATGCTGAGTGCTTTTGGAATTTAGGAGGATTCGCGCAGAGCTGCAGGCCGAGGCAGCCAGTACCACAATCTTTCCCTTTAATTTGTATTCCTTGCGGTCTTCTTTATTGATATAGGAGACCCCAGTTGCCCTTCCTTCGTCATCCGTGGTAACCTCCCGTACCATGCAATTCACAAATAAATCTATTTGGCCTCCATTTTTTTGTGCCGGGAATATCAAACAGGTTCCTGAAGAGAAATCTGCATAAACCTGGCAAGCTCTGGAACATTGCCCGCAATAGAAGCACACGCCTCGCTCGTTGTTTATTTTTTTGGTCAGCATGGACATTCGGGAAGGGTAAACCGGTACGTTGGATTTCCTGGCCCCTTTGATGTAAAATAACTCGTGCAGTCTAGGTTTGGGGGGAGGCAGGAAAAAACCATCTGGATCATTGGGCAATCCTTCATTGGTCCCAAAAACTCCAATCAGTTTATCCACCTTATCGTAATAGGGCTTTACATCTTCGTAGCCAATGGGCCAGTTATCCCCTAATCCATCAATGTTTTTTCGTTTAAAATCCTTAGGACCGAACCGGAGCGATATACGTCCCCAATGGTTGGTGCGCCCACCCAGCATTCGGGAACGGAACCATTTAAAATCCGTATCATCGCCATTGGTATAGGGTTCGCCCTCAATTTCCCAACCCCCATAAGCAGAATCAAAATCACCAAAAGGGCGGACCGTGCTGGCTCCCCTACGGGGAGATTCGTAAGGCCACTTCAACTGGGTCATTTGGTCTGGGTCTGCGGGGTCAAAAAAGGGTCCAGCTTCAACTACTGCTACTTTAAGGCCTGCTTCTGATAGGATTTTGGTTGCCATTCCACCTCCGGCACCGGAACCTACGATGATGACATCGTAGATTTTGGAAGATTCTTTAATCTGCATCTATAGAATTATTACCTAAGCAAAATATAAAAATTCCTGACGGCTTTTCATTTTTTTTCGCTTATTGACGGCAAAATTCAAGTATTCGACAACAATTTAAGAGATAAATTGACTAAAAGTCTTTTCGCCTAGATTTAATTAGCAATCTCCAGATGGGGACGATGGTCCATAATATCAATACGAATATGGAGAGGAAAAAACCAAAATTGGTTCCAAAGAATTTTTTAAAGACGGCTCCTGTATAACCCAATAAGGCAGAAATATCCAATTTTAGTAAAATCAGGGTTCTGGAAAGATCCACCGGATTCAACATGGTTGCCACCAATGAAAAGTTGTCCAGCGGATATTCTTCAAAAACAATTAGGGACATTAAAAAAAGGCCATCATAAATTACCGCTAGGAAGAGCCAAAGTAACACGGCGTAGCCAAAACCTTTGATCTTATTGTCATTTGATAAGGCGATGTTAAAGGCCAGGGCCGTAAAAATTAAGGTTAAAAACATACCTGTTACCAGTAGGAGGGAAAAATCCCAAACGGCATTGCTTCTTAGCAAGCCATAGAAAAAGAACGGAATCCCCAAACCTAAAATCAGACTTAACGAGAGCGAACCTGCAACACCAAGATACTGGCCCAAGAAGATGGAAGTTCTTTTAATGGGCTGGGCCAAGAGCAGTTCGGTAAATTCCTTGGAATTGTAATAATACATCACGCCAAAAATGGTGGCAATGAGGGGAACCAAAACAATGATCAGGTTCATGAGCGTGATAACTGCCTTGGACACATCGTTATTGAGAAATAACAAAACAAAACCAAGAAGCAGGTAAAACACGAAATAGACATAGCTCCATCTACTGCGCATTAAATCATAAAAACTATATTTTAGAATTTTAAGCATGGTCTTTTTGTGTTGCTATGGCCGCAATGGCGTGTTCAAAATTGGATTGGCCGGTTTGCTTTTTTAATTCCTCAATACTGCCCTTAAAATAGATTTTACCTTCCAACAAGTAGATAATGTCATCGGCTACCTCCTCTACAAACTGAAGGATGTGGGAAGTAACCAGAATGGTCTTGCCCCTTTCCTTTTCGGTTTGGATGCATTTTTTTAGTTGGATTAGCGCAGCCGGATCTAAACCCGTGGTCGGCTCGTCCAAAATAAGTAATGGGGAATCAAACATAAAAGCTAGAACGATGTTTACCTTTTGTTTGGTGCCACCGGAAAGTGTGGCTAGTTTTTTATCCAAAAACGGCTTGATTTGAAAGGCGTCTATCAGTTCCTTGGAGTTATCCGGTTTTTGTCTCAGGTCCACGATCATTCTGATAAGCTCACCCACCCGAAGGTTCCCTGGGAAATTGGCGATTTGCGGCAGATAATTGACCTCCTTGCGATACTTCCAATTGGTTTTCACCTCCTGGTTCGATACATCTATTTTTCCTTTATCCATACGAACCATGCCCAGAATACTTTTTATCAGTGTGGTTTTTCCTGAACCATTGGGGCCCAAAACGGCAAAGATTCCTCCGCCATCGATGGTTAGGTTAAGGTTGTTGAGTACTTGGTTTTTACCAAATTTTTTATGGAGATCTACAACTTGAATCATTACAGTTTTTTCATTTTGGGCGCATGGTCCATGAGATTATCTGGGGTAAAAACCGGCGATACTTTTTCCGAGAAGTCGATAATATCCATAAAAAGACTTCGCAATAGAACAATGGTTTCCGGTGTTCGGTTAACGATATAAGAAAATAATTTCACGGGCCTATAGGGTACATCGCCAATCCCGTTTTTGTCCAGGTCGTAGCCAGTGTAATCACTCCAGAAATTTCCGTTGAACGTATTATCGTTCAATTTGCTATTGTAGGAAACATCGAAGGAATTGTATAAAAAATTGTTTTCTGAGAATATGTTGCCATAACAAGCTCCCCGCACCTTGATGGCCCACCCGTTGCTGATAAAATCGTTTTGACGGTAGGCAATTCTATTTGATCCTTCAATACTAATTCCTACCGTGTTTTCTTCGAAAACATTATTGGCTATCTCGGCGTCGTTAATTTCTTTAAGGAGCATACCAAATGAAGCGGTGCCCCAATTTTTTTTAAAGGTATTGCGGTACATTTTAATCTGTTTGGAAAACATAACCGCAACCCCGGCGCCATTGTTTTCAAATATATTTCCTTGGTAGATGTCGTTGTTGGAAAACATAAAATGCAGTCCATAGCGAACATTGTTGGTGCTGATGTTATTTTCAATGAGCACATTATCTGAAAACTCCAGATAGATGCCATCCCGAACATGCTGTACTATATTCCGCGAAACCTCGATATTATTACAGTACCATAACTGTATACCATTTCCCGAATTGAACTCTTCCACGGCATCCCCAATGATTTTGTTATGGTAGACCTTTCCGTCTTTTGCTTTTTCCAAATAGATACCGAAGAAAAGTTTTTCCAACACCACATTTTGGATCAGGAAGTTTCTACTCTTAACTACCCTTATAGCGGCATAATCTGAGGTGTAACTGGTTCCAACATTAATGAGGAACAGACCGTCCACTGTGACATCATCGGAGGTTATGGTGATGATTTCTCCTTGATCCTCCCCATCAATTACAGGATAGCCTTTACCAAGCAGGGTCAGCGGCTTATCCACCACAATATTGAATTCTTTGTAGGTGCCTTTTTGGATAAGTAGGGTGTCATGGTCCATTGCTAGGGCCACACCTTCCTTAAGACTTTTTATAGGACAGGACTGACAGACCTCTATGGTCTTACCATGGGTGTACAGACCGACCAACACCAGTAAAAAAGGGAGAAATTTGGTCATTGGATTATCGTATAATCAGAAATTTTGAATTTTCGTTGGCTTTGACCCAATGCTTTTCTTCTTTGGGAAAGTTGAAATACTGTTGTTCGGAAAGTTGAAATGTGCTTTTATTGATATGAAAATCAATGTTCCCTTCCAAGACCAATAATTGTGCCTCGCTTGGAGAGCTGTGTTCCGGAAATACCGTCCCCTTCTCCAGGCTTATTGCGAGTACTTCAACCGAATCCGTTTTACTCAGTACCTGTACTTTCAAACCGCTGTAATTTTCATTTTTGATTTGATTGTTTATGGTGTACATCATATCGATTTATGGATTGAGTTCTACTAAAAGTTCTTCCCAGGAATACAAGGTGCCGCCATGTTTGTTATGTTCCATTGCCGCCTCTTCTTGCGTGGCAAATGCGGTTAGAAAAGCACCCATAGGACTGGGGATACCCTCACTGATCAGAAAAGTGGATGCTGTTGCATCGATGAGTTCCCTGGGTTGGGTATAGTGGTTGTTCAAAAATAAGGCAACTGTTTCAGGGTCTAGTTCATTTCTGTAATTGACCATACATTCGATGGCGTCAAACTTGTAGACCTTTCCTTTTTTTGTGACGATTTGCGCCGCATGTTGGGTATCCACGATGGTCATCCGGCAAAAATGGCAACCATCCGTTCCGTATTCAATTTCTTGGGGCTTGGCCTTACATCCTGAAAGCTCAACAATAAACAAGGTCAAAAAGAATATCCAAAGGGCGCGTTTTTTCATCTCAAGAGTTTTACTGTTTGTTTTTCTTTCTTCCGACCAAGTATCCTAAAAAGGCCAATCCCATTCCGGCACCCAAACTATAGGCACCCAATTGAGGATAGGAGTGGGCGGTAAAATTGAGGATGTCCTTGGTTCCAAAAAGAGGTGGCTGGAACCCCATTACGGAACCATCAGGATTGGTGAATTTCATGATGGCTTTGGGGTCAAGGTCGTGACCGTAATCATGTTCCCAAAGATAAAAATCATAGAGGCCGGCAGCACTTAAAACCACCATCAGAATAAACCAATATAGATACCATTTGTGATTAGCCTTAAAGGCAATCACAAGACCTATCAGCGTAGTTATAAGGATACCCGCAGGGAATATTTTAAACTCAGGAATGGCCTCGGGAATATATTTCATCCCAACATAATGGTTCATCAGGTTGATATTCTTAATGTCATGCGGATTGGCATCCGAGAAGTCGTTAATGTGGATGTACATTCCAAGGGGTGTTGGGTATTGGGGAGCCTCCAGCGTAATTTTCCATAAGGGGAAAACAAAAAGTAGGAGCGGGAGTAAAGCTCCGGCAAGCATCAGAATTTTCTCTTTTTTCATTTTTTTTAGGTCTTTTGCGGTTAAAAAGCGGAAGGAAGGTCCCTCCGCTTTTTTCAACTAAACCAATATCAAAAACTAACTAATCTTCTCCTAGAGACCATGTTAAATCCAAATTGGAATCAGCAGGAGAAACCCTTATATATCCTTGCATTTCTTGATGTAGTGCAGAACAGAAGTCGGTACAGTAAAAAGGCCATACCCCAACTTGCTTGGGTTCCCAAACAAAAGTCTCCGTCTGTCCGGGCATTATCAGAAGTTCTGAAGTGTTTGCCCCGATCATACTTACACCATGGGGTACATCATAGTCCTGTTCCAAGTTGGTCACATGGAAATAGACCTTGTCACCAACCTTAACCCCTTCTATGTTATCCGGGTTAAAATGGCTCCTGATCATGGTCATATAGATGTGTACTTCCTTGCCATTGCGCTCTACGCGAACATCAGCATCTGAGGTTGTGGCGTAGGCGTGCTTATTATCTGTCAGGTTGAATATTTTCTTGGATCTTGGTTTTACCAGGTCGGCTGCTATACCCGCTGCGTAGTGTGGTTCACCCACGGTTGGGAAATCAAGTAAGAGTTCCATTTTTTCCCCTGAAATGTCGTACAACTGGGCAGATTGCGTAACCTCTGGACCTGTGGGAAGATAACGGTCTTTAGTTATCTTGTTCATAGCCAATACGTACTCTCCGAAGGGTTTTCTTGAGTTGCCACCAGGAATCATCAAGTGACCTACAGAATAATAGGTAGGCTTTCTGTCCACAACTTCCCATGTGCCGAGTTTCCATTTCACCACTTCAGATGAAATGAAGAAGGTGGTATATGCATTTCCTTTGCCATCAAACTCCGTGTGCAAGGGTCCAAGTCCAGGTTGGTTTACCGTCCCAGCCAGTACATCCTCAAATTTTAGGATTGGAATACCATAAGCTTCGCCATCAAATTTTTCGTTTTCAATGGCGTCTATCATTTTAGTGAAGGAATGTACGGTTAGATCCGCGGATAATTTTCCGTTACCAACAATATACTCTCCAGATGGGTCAACATCACATCCATGGGGAGATTTAGGTGTTGGCAAGAAATAGACCAAGCCAGGACATTCCGCTGGATCTAATACACGAACCTCTTTTTTCATCGTTGAGGTTGCGGTATGGGTATCCTCATCATACACATTATGTGCATAATTGGCCGGAATGGTCTTGAATTTACCTTGCTGAATGTACTCTTCCGCTTTTTTCCAGTTCACCGCAGCGATAAAATCCTTATCGTTTTGCGAAGCGTTCACTTCCATAAGGGTACTGGCCTCTTCAGTATTATAAGTAGTGAAGAAAAACCAACCATGTGAGGCACCACGACCCGGATGCGATAGATCGTAATCGAAACCTGGCATAAGTACTTGGAAGGAAAGGTCCATTCCTCCATCTTCTGGATCTACACTGATAAAGGACAGAGCTCCTTTAAAGTTTCCTTTGTATTCCTTTATGGACATGTCACGCTGTGGTACCGGAACCGAAAAACGTGTTCCTGCCACCACATACTCTGTGTTTTCCGTTACAAAGGCAGAACTGTGGTTTCCTGCGCTATTGGGAATTTCAATGATTTCTGTGGTTTCGAAGACGCTTAGGTCAATTTTTGCAATACGCGGTGTATTGTTTCCATTGATAAACACGTAGCGCCCATCCACTTCACCATTGGTCTGGGAAATATCAGGGTGGTGGGAATCGTCCCAAGGAATGAAGCCATGTGATGTGTTCAGCATTGGCTTGGTTTCCTCGTTATACCCCCAAGCTTTTTCCGCATCCTGCGAAAAGACCGGAATAACCTTGAAAAGTCGCCCGGATGGAAGTCCATAAACAGATAACTGTCCACTAAAACCACCAGAGACGAAGGCATAATAATCGTCATGCTCTCCGGGTGCCACGTACACTTTTTCCGCCGCACTGGACGATAAAGCTCCGTTGGAGTTGTTGCCCTGTTGGTTACAACTGGTCACCAAAAACAAGCTGGTGATCAGGGCAATCATAAAATAATTGAGTCTTTTCATTGTTGTTGATTTAAAAAATTATCTAGTTCAAATTAATTGGGTGGAAGGATTACCTTATCCACGACATGGACAATACCATTGCCGGCAGGGACACTGGCTAAGATCTTAGCCCCTCCAATGAGCACATCGTCCCCTTGCACTTCCACGGTTACATTTTGGTTATTGGCCTGACCGAGCTTTTTGAATTTTTTCAAAAAGTCTTTTGTGTAGCGGCCTGGTGTTACATGGTACTTCAAAATATTTGCAAGGGCGTCCTTGTTTTCTGGCTTTAATAGATTTTCCACGGTACCCGCGGGCAAAGCTTCGAACGCGCTGTTAGTGGGCGCGAAGACCATAAGAGGTCCTGCGTTGACCAATGCGTTTTCCAATTCTGCAGCCTGAACCGCCGCTACCAAAGTGGAGTGGTCCTTCGAGCCTATGGCGATATCCAATACATTGGGTGTGGCTTCATCATCCTTAAGAAATGCTTGTCCTTGTTTTTTGGTACTTTCTTGTGTCGTTGCCCCCTGACCGGAAGGGACCTGGGTCTTGGTTTCGTTTTTGCATCCCACTAGGAGGCAGAATGCAAACAACAAACCGAATAAAAGATGCGTGTTGGCTATTTGTTTCATATTCAAGTTTTATAAGGTTCTAAAATATTCGAGTACTGCCCTTGCTTGTTCTTCAGTTAGGCCCTGATTGGCCATAGGAGAACCATTGAATTCGATAAGAAGGTCTTTGGCCAAGGGGTCCTCTTTTACCATCCCCTCGGGATTAAGGATCATATTCATTACCCACTCTGGGGTTCTTCTTTCTAAAATGCCATCGGGAGCGGGACCAATAAATTTTTTACCGACCCTATGACAGGCCAAACACATTTGGTCGTATACGGCTTTACCTTGATTAGCAAGTGCAGGATCTACCGTTTCTGGAATAGTAACCGAAGTAATGGGGCCTACACCCTTATTGGAAAGATCAATTCTTTCCGAGGCTTTAACGCCTACATCTTCCGTTTTTTGAGTGGTGTTTTCGGTTGTTTTTTGTCTCTGGACTTCGAATCCGTCTTGTTTTTTTTCTTGTTTTCCTCCACAGGAGATCAGTAGTCCAAGAAAAAGAAGTGAACAGCCTTTTAAAATAGTTCTCATTTGATTACAATTGCTTGATTTTGTGGTCAAATGTAGCGGCTGTGGTCCAGCTAGAATATGATAAAAATCAGATTTAGGATAAAAATATCTTTTTATTATTGCATGTATATTTCTAGTTTTCCATCATGTTATCAAATTCAGCAAAATATGCTATGAAGGCGGTGCTTTTTTTGGCATTGCATACGGATGAAGATCATAAAATGATGGTTAAGGATGTCTATGGGAGAATAAACGTACCCCAATCGTATCTGGCCAAACTTTTGCAGGAACTATCCAAGCACAACGTGATTTCCTCTGCAAGGGGACCAAGGGGAGGTTTTTATTTGAGTGATGTAAATAAAGAGTTGCCCTTGATCAAGATTGTAGATGTTATTGATGGGGAGCAACGGCTACGTTCCTGTCTTTTGAGCATAAAGGAATGTGACAGTGAAAATCCATGCGCCTTGCATCATTTGGTTGGGAATGCCAATTCTCATTTTATTGAAAATCTGGAGAACACCAGTATTGCGGATCTTATTGTTGATGTAAGGGAGGGGAAGACCGTACTTCCTCTTTAAATTTAATGTTGGCCAGATTGGCAAAACTATTTTTTGATTCCGAATTTGTAAACACAGATAGATTCATATGTGTCTCCTACATCAAGAATAACACTTGGAAAGTTGGGTTGGTTTGGCGAATTGGGGTAGTGCTGGGTTTCTAAGCAAAAGGCACCTCTTTTGAGATATTTTCTACCACTTTTTCCTGCTACATTACCATCAAGAAAGTTACCACTATAGAATTGGATCCCGGGTTCGTTGGTATACACCTCCATGATTCTTCCAGATAAGGGCTCTTCAACTACTGCGGCTTTGATGAGACCTTCAATATTTTTGGCTGAGGTATCCAGAATATAGTTATGGTCGTAGCCCCCGGCGAGCGACAACTGTGCAAAATCATTCTGGATATCCTTCCCAATAGCTTTGGGAGAGGTAAAATCCATAGGTGTTCCCTGTACAAGGGCCATTTCTCCAGTGGGAATCAAATTTTCGTCAACAGGGGTGTACTGATTGGCATGGATGGTAAGTATATGATCTTCAATGGCGCCATTGCCTTCACCCTTTAAGTTGAAAAAGGAATGGTGCGTCAGATTCACTACCGTCTTTTTGTCGGTAGTGGCCTCGTAGGAAATTTTTAGCTCGTTGTTCTCGGTCAAATTATAACCAACCCTTACAGATAAGTTGCCAGGATATCCTTCTTCCCCGTCCGGAGAAACCCGAGAGAATTGAATACTGCTTTGGGTGGCTTTATCCACGTTCCATACTACGTTGTCAAATCCTTGCAGGCCTCCATGCAGATGATTTGGTCCATTGTTTTGGACCAAGGTATATGTGGTTCCATCCAGAACGAAGCTACCATTGGCAATCCGATTGCCATACCTTCCAATTGTAGCTCCAAAGTAGTCCGCACCCTTTTGGGAATACTCCGCTAAGGAGTTGAATCCAAGAACAACGTCCTCAAGCGTTCCATTTTTATCCGGAACAAATAGAGAAACAAGTCGCTGGCCGAAGTTGGTAAAGTGAACCTCAATTCCCTTTCCGTTTCTTAAGGTGTAAAGCTTTACCGAATCACTCTGTATTTTAGTTTTAAAGTTTTCGGCTTGTGGTCGACTAGTTTGTTCAAAATTGGGACTTTCGGGGGGCATTTGGCTAGCGCTTTTTTGTTTTTGTTCCTTACAACCAGACACAAGTATCTGGAACACAATCAAGAGAATGGCCCTTTGCAGGCTTATAGAAGATATCATTAAATGCGTTTGGAATTAAATGTAATCAAAAACAGTGAACGACCAATTCTTTACGGTCATAAAGAACCATGAATCCTA
>JBCCUY010000043.1:0-14691 GCA_039196145.1 Bacteroidota bacterium | reverse complement strand
GAATTACATTCGCCATGTAGAGATTACCAACGCTGAAAGTGTGGGTGTTGAAAAGAGAGGGGGATATTATGATAAATCCGGGGCACTTCGGGATATGTTCCAAAATCATTTGCTGCAGATTGTTTCACTGATTGTGATGGAGCCACCGATAGGGGATCAACCCGAGGAGATTCGAAATGAAAAAGTAAAAGCTTTGAAGTCCCTACGAATCATGGAAGATGAGGAAACGCTTTGGAACCATACCATCAGGGCGCAATATGTGGCCTCTGAAATCAATGGGGAAAAGGTTAAGGGATACAGGGAGGAAGATGGGGTAGACCCCAATTCCACCACCGAAACCTATGCTGCTATCAAGTTTTATGTGGATAACTGGCGTTGGCATGGGGTTCCATTCTATGTACGAACAGCAAAACGAATGCCGACCAAGGTAACCGAAGTGGTTATCCATTTTAAGACGCCACACCATCAAATTTTTAAAGACTCAGGGGTCAATAGCAAGGATAATAAATTGGTTATCAGAATCCAGCCTGATGAGGGTATTCTCATGAAATTTGGGGTAAAGGTACCCGGACAAGGCTTTAAAGTGGAACGAGCCAATTTAGATTTTTACTACTCAAGTCTGGCTCAGACCTACGTTATGGAGGCCTATGAGCGTCTTTTATTGGATGCTATGCAGGGCGATGCAACACTTTATGCACGAGCAGATGAGGTGGAAGCTGCTTGGGAATTTGTGGACCCTATCCTGGACTATTGGAAAAATGGCAAGGATGTTAGAATGTACGGATATGCCGCTGGGGTATGGGGCCCAGAGAATGCAGATGAGTTGATTGATGACCTGGGCTATTGGCGAAACCCGGGACAAGATTTGGCCGATGACCCCGGTTATTGCGTGATATGCTAGGTTGGGTTAATGACTGTCAGTTCGAGCCCAGTAGAGAACGAAAAAAGTTAAACGAACAATGGAACTAAAAATATATAAGGACAAACAGGAGGTGGCCAACGAGTTTTCATCCTATTTCGAAGCTTTGGTCAAGGGTAAACAAGTTTTTCATGTGGCACTCTCTGGAGGAAGCACACCCAAAATTATTTTTGATATCCTAGCAGAAAACTATTCCAATAAAATTGATTGGAGCAAAATCCATTTTTATTGGGGCGATGAGAGATGCGTTCCTCCCACGGATGATCAGAGCAACTATAAAATGACCGTGGAGCATTTGTTTTCCAAGATCGATGCGCCAACTGGGAACATTCACCGTGTTCTTGGGGAGAATGACCCATCTGCCGAGGCCATGCGGTACGCCAATCTTTTGGAAATAAATTTGGATAGAGTGGATGGCATCCCGCAATTCGATTTGGTTGTTTTGGGCATGGGCGATGATGGACATACGGCTTCCATATTTCCCCATGAAATTGATCTATGGAATGCAGAGGACCATTGTGTGGTGGCCACCCATCCAGAATCCGGGCAAAAAAGGGTTTCCTTAAATGGAAAGGTAATCAATAGGGCTAAAGAAGTAGCGTTTCTGGTTACTGGTGCAGGAAAGGCAGAAAAGGTGCTGTCAGTGCTCGAAAAAACTGAAGGTTTTGAAGCTTATCCCGCATCGCTTGTCCAACCGGAAACTGGCAAGTTGATTTGGTTTTTGGACAGTGATGCTGCATCCATGATCAATCAAGATCCAGCTTGACATTTTCACCTTCCAGCACATGAAGGTATTCGTTGACCTTAAATTTTCTAGGGTTGTATTTTGAATCCCGATCGGAAGCGGATAGTTTTCTTTCCTTACTTCGGGCAAACCGTCGAAGTCCGTTCACATCTTCAATCCGAAGTCCCGGAACCGGAAGGTTTTTCCCATTATCATCTTTGGCCACCATGGTGAAGTAAGAAGAATTGCAGTGTTTTGTCTCCCCAGTCTTTACATTTTCAGATTCTACCCGAACCCCAACGACCATTGAAGTACGACCGGTATAGTTGATGCTGGCCTTAAGTGTAACCAGTTCACCCACTTCAATGGGATTTAGAAAGTTCACGCGATTTACTGAAGCGGTTACGCAATAGGCCTGCGAATGCTTGGATGCACATGCAAATGCAATTTGATCCATGAGATTTAGGATATGCCCTCCATGAACCTTTCCGCCAAAATTGGAGTGGGAGGGGAGCATTAACTCCGTAATGGATACTCTGGATTCTTTGGCCGTTTTAAACTTTTTCATTTTAATTTTGGATATGCGGCGATGTTTCCAACTGAACATCAATTATAAAATGCTTGGTGTCTCCCAACCAAAAAAACGTGGCATAGCGCTCCTTGTATGTTACTTTTACGTACCGCCCCTGGTATTCCTTCATTTTCTCAATAACCCTGGATTCGCTGTCCTGTACAGAAAACGAAAAGATATTTGTACCAGAAATACCTTGACTGATTTGTCCTTCCCAAGTTTTTGCGAGCACGCCCTTCCGACTGAACTTAATCAATTCCCCTGAACGGTAGCCCTCACTGAAGGGTACATAGTAAACGAATGAAAAATATCCGGCGACGCCCAGCAGAACAGTAGCGATTAAGATGAAAACAAATTTGCGCATGACCTACAATTCAAGTTTGGGTTCTTCGTAATCGTTTTCTTGGGCGCGTTTTAAGATGGGTTCTGGGATGGACTTTTTAGCCTTTGCGCCCATTTTCTTCAGCTTCTCAATGCTGGTGACAAGGTTGCCACGTCCTTCTACCAATTTGTTCATAGCCCCCCGGTATTCGTTCTTGGCCTCATCCATTTTTTTGCCAACCTTGGTGAGGTCGGTTACAAACCCCTCGAACTTATCGTATAATGCTCCCGCCTGGCGCGCAATCTCTATGGCATTTTTTTGTTGTTTTTCATTGCTCCACATGGTGTCTATGGTCCTAAGGGTAGCCAGCAATGTAGCAGGGGTCACAATTACAATATTTTGTTCAAAAGCCTTATTGTAAAGGGAATTGTCATAGTTTATTGCAACCGCAAAGGCAGGCTCTATTGGTACAAAAAGCAGTACAAAATCCGGGCTTTCCATTTCGTACAGGTCTTCATACTTTTTGGCGGAAAGTTGTTCTACATGTTTACGGAGTGAGTTAATATGGTCTTTGAGGTGTTTTTCCTTGGACTCCTCGTCCGCATTGGTATAGCGCTCGTAATCGGTTAGGGATACTTTGGAATCCACCACCATTTTTTTTCCATCTGGGAGATGAATGATGACGTCGGGCATTACCCTGCTTCCGTCTTCACGGGCAAAACTCTGTTGTACACTATACTCCCTGTCCTTTTCCAATCCGGATTTTTCCAGTACCCGCTCCAGTACCAATTCCCCCCAGTTCCCTTGCATTTTGCTATCTCCTTTTAATGCTTTGGTCAAATTTTCGGCTTCCTGGGTAATTTTCAGGTTCTGATTTTGAAGATTAAGCAATTGTTCCTTCAATGCAGAGTGTATGCTAATATTCTCTTTTTGGGTAGCCTCCACCTTCTTCTCGAACAATTGGATTTTTTCTTGAAGCGGAGTTAGAATTTGTTTGATGTTTTTTTGGTTCTGCTCCGTAAACTTGGTGCTTTTTTCATCTAGGATTTTATTGGCAAGATTTTCAAATTCTTTGGTGAATTTTTCTTGTAGCTTTTCCACCTCCTCCTTTTGTTCTGTATTTACACGCTGAAGATTTTCCAAATCCGCTTGATAGCGCACAATTTGATTACTTTGCTGTTCCCTTTCGAGTTGGAGTTGCTTTTTTTCTTCATCGGTGTAACCCAGTTTTTCATTCAGGGAATGAATGGAACTGCTAAGTTGCTGCTCACGTTCTTCCCAAACACTTTCATTGGACTTTGTTTTCAATTTTTGGATATACATACCCAGAAACAGACCAATTCCCAAGGTTAACAACCCTATAATCACATAAATCAATTCGCTGCTCATGAAATGAATTTCTAAGGATAAAGATAACAGATTCCTATGGACAGTTGAAGGGATGGTCCACTTACTTTTTCACCTTGAAAGAGCTGGTTTTGGCGTCAAATTCTACCATTTCTGAAGGAAACAGGCGCTCAAAATGCTTTTGTTCGATCAATTCACAGGGTGTTCCAAATGGATTTGTCTTTCCGTCCAGAATCAATATTTTATCACAAAGTTGAATGGCTAAATCAATTTCGTGGGTTGTGAAAAGGACGGTTTTTTTGTTTCGATGTGCCAATCGCTGTAAAAGCTTTAAAATCTCGACCTTATGATAAAGGTCCAGATGTGTGGTTGGTTCATCCAGCAAAATCAATGGAGTATCTTGCGCCATCGCTCGGGCAATAAGTACGCGTTGTAACTGTCCATCACTTAACTCGTGGCATTTTTTAAAACGAAGTTCCTTAAGTAAAAATGCATCCAAACTTTCTTCCACAAACTTTTTATCTTGAGAGGTCAATGTGCCGATCCAGTTGGTATAGGGTTGTCTCCCAAGGGCAATCAACTCCTGAACAGTGAGATTTTTGGAAGCTGGTTGTTCGGTCAACACCATGCTTAGCGTTTTGGCCAGATGCGAGGCAGATAAATCAGCAAGATTACTATCCGAGATGGAAATACCCCCAGAAAGTTTTGGCTGCAATCCCCCGAGGCAACGCATCAAGGTTGATTTTCCAATTCCATTGACACCAACAGTTGCGCATAATTCACCAGCTCCAAGCGCAAAATTAATGTTGTTGACCACGAGCTTTTTTCCATAGCCGATAGCGAGTTCATGTACCTCTATATGTTTTGCAACTTCTGTAGCCATTAAAACAACAATTTACGTTTTCTTACCAACAACCAGATAACAACGGGAGCTCCAACCAAGGAGGTAATTGCATTTATGGGCAGCACGTTGGCGGAGTTGGGCAATTGCGCAATCGTATCGCATAGTAGCATTAAAATAGCACCATAGAGGAATACGGCCGGGATAAGGATTTTATGCTCCATGGTATCAAAAATCTGCCGAGTTAAATGCGGAACGGCCAGCCCCACAAAAGCTATGGGTCCGGCAAAGGCAGTAATACCGCCAGCTAGCAGTCCAGTTCCTAAAATGATGACCAACCTCGATTTTTTCAAGGAAACCCCTAGACTTTGGGCATAATTCTCCCCAAGTAAAAAGGCATTCAATTGCTTTATGGACCCTACGCTCAATATGAAACCCAATCCCACTATTGCAGCTAATAGCGCTACTTGCTGAGAGGAGAGGTTCCCAACGCTTCCAAATGACCAAAAAATGAATCGCTGCAGATTTTCGGCACTTGTAAAATAGGCCATAACGCTTACAATAGCCGAGGTTATGCTCCCGAACATAAGCCCAATGATCAGTAGGGCCATGGTATCTTTGATACGGTTGGCCACAACCATGACTACAAGGAGAACCAGAAAACTCCCTGCACTCGCCGCTATTGCCACCGACACATCGTTAAAAATTGAAATGGTTGTGAATCCTGACAACAGCGAAAAACCCATAAGGAGCAATGCGGCACCCAAGCTAGCTCCAGAACTTATACCCAAAACAAATGGTCCGGCCAATGGGTTTCTGAAAAGGGTCTGCATCAACAATCCGCTGAGTGATAGGCCGCCACCCACCAAAACAGCCGTGAACGCCTTTGGCACCCTATAGTTCCATAGAATATAGTTCCAGGAATCTAATTCCATTTCGGTTCCAAACAGTGCGACTATTATGGTTCCAAAGGGTATAGATACCGAACCTGAACTTACGTTCAAAAGAAATGCCAACACCAAAGCCAGTGCAATCAAAATGAAGGAGATATAGTATGACCGATTGATGCTCATTTAGTTTAAAGGCATGAAAAATTGGGGTTGGTGTTCTGGCAGAAGTTTTGGATGAAGTATAGAAATTAGGTCTTTTAGCACAAGGTCGGGTCTTTGTGGGGCCAGTTCATAAAACAACAAACCCCCGGTTTCCCCTTTGTTGATAGCGTTGGAGAACACCGTTTTTTGTTCAAATGCCTTGAACTGTCTATAATGGGAATTTGCCTGAAGCAGTTCTTCGTAAGAGCTATGCAAGGAGGGATTAAACCAATATTCCGCCTGTGCACCCTTTTCCAAAACGGCTTCCAAGCTCAATCCAATACTGCCACTTTGCTCTGTTTCATCCCACAGATAGTCTGCATTGGCATCTCTTAGAAACTGGGCCATCCAACTGTTACCTCCGGCCACGTACCATACATCTTTGTACAATCCACCCGTTAATACGATGGGTCGATTTTGTGTTTTTTGTGCTAAGACCTTGGCTTCCTTATAGGATGCCTCAATAGTTTTGAAAATACGTTCTGCTTGAGCCTCCTTTAGAAAAAATGGGGCGAAGAACTTGATCCATTCCGCTTTTCCCAAAGGGGTGGACTCGGTCCAGTCTCCATTATAGACGATTGGGATTCCGGAAGTCTTTAGGGTTTCATAAGCTTTGTTCGTGCTATTGATGCCGAATCCCATCACCATTTCTGGGTTGAGTTCCAAAGCAATTTCCGTGTTGATGTTTTCATTGGTGCCTAATTCCTTGATAAGCCCCGTATCTATTCGTTTTCTCGCTGCTTGTGAGGATATCAAATCCGTGTTGGGAAAACCAACAATAGCTTCGAGGGCATCCAAAGCTTCCAAGCATGGGATATGGGTAGTAGAGGTAATGACCATGCGCTCTACTGGGGTAGCGATAATGGCATCATAGGTGTCTGCAGGTAAGGTGATGACAGCCAATTTCTCCCTGGGCACCAAGGCATAGGTGAAGGTTTTGTCAGCTCCGGGCCATGCAGAGGATACCTCTATCAACGTAAGATCACCCTCGGATTTAATGCTGAACCCTGTGGCGTATTCAACAGAGGTCAAGGCCGCCTTTTGTTCAACTGGAGTAGTCTTCTTTTTCTCTTCACAATTGGAGAGAAAAAAAATGCATGCCAACCCTAAAACCGCTGTGGAGAAACGTTTTGATACCATAGGCTCAAAAGTAAGATTATTTAACTTTTTCAAAAAAAGATTAAACAGAATCGTTACTTTCGTAGGGAATTTTGGTTCTTGCTGGTAGGTGACCAGCGAGATTAAAAGGGAATTCGGTGAAAATCCGAAACTGTTCCCGCAACTGTAAGTCCGTGCCATCGGTTTTGGCACCCTGTAAAATCAGGATGTTGTTTTCTTCAATACCACTGCCCAATTGGGTGGGAAGGTGGAACAGCATAAGACAAGTCAGGAGACCTGCCAGATTCAGTAAAACTTAAAAACCTTCGGGATAAAGGTTTGTTGTTATGAGAACACTATACTGGTACATATTACTGGGGGTTTGTTCATTCTGTTGTATCAACGCCCAAGAGACGGTCACATACCATTTGGATGAGGTAGTGGTTTCCGATATCCGTATGCGCAGATATGCAAACGGACATAAAGTGACTGAGCTAAAAGATAGTACCCTTCAAAGGAACGGTACTTTTCTAACTTCACTTTTGGCTTTTAATAGCAACATTTACTTTAAGGAGAATGGATTGGGAATGGTTTCTTCCCCTGCTTTTCGCGGTACAAACGCTTCACACACCGCCGTAATATGGAATGGAATCAATATCAACTCCCAATTAAACGGCCAGGTGGATTTCAATACGGTTAATCCTTTGGGCTACAGTTCGGTGTCCATACGCAGCGGTGGTGGAAGTGTTCAGTTTGGTACCGGTGCCATTGGGGGTTCCGTTCATTTAAACAACGATTTAAAATTTGAAAAGCACTTTGAGCATCAAATCCTCACAGGTTATGGCAGTTTTGATACCAGAAGCTTCAATTACAATAATAGTTTTGGCACTGGAAAATGGTCTTCAAGTTTTGGAATAAACTACTCCTCCTCCGATAACGATTATTTATATCTGGAAACGGATGAACGAAACACCAACGGGGAATTTGAGAATATAAACGTCAATTTCAACGCGGGCTATCTATTGAACGATAGGCAAGCGCTCCGGTTGTACCACCAAAGTTTTGTGGGCGATAGAAACCTTTCGGGAACCCTCGTTGCTCCAGGCCGAAGTCGGTATAAGGATGACCAGCACCGGACCCAATTGGAGTGGGGGAATTTTGGGGATAAGGCAACCCACAAGGTAAAGGTGGCTCATTTACGTGAAGCCTTTAAGTACTTTGAGAACAAAGATTCGGATATCTTTTCAGAAGGACGAGTGACTACCTTATTGGCCCGGTATTCTCTTGATGTTCAACTTTCCAATGCGTTTCGATTACGTTCTTTTTTGGAATTCAATAATTACACAAGCAACGGAAGTAATTTTGGCTCACCCCAACGGAATGATTTTGCTGTAACTGCATTGTTAAAACATTCGATATCGGAAAAAGTAAGATACAATCTAAGTTTACGTCAAGATTTTTCTTCAGATTTTTCCAGCCCCATTGTCTTTTCATGGAACGGAAGTTATGATTTTGGCAAACTGTACCAGATTCAACTGAATGCATCCCGGAATTTTAGAATGCCCACCTTTAATGATTTGTACTGGCAACCCGGTGGAAATTTGGACCTGCAACCGGAAAAATCATATCAATTGGATTTGGGGCATCAGTTCCATTTTACGCCACTCACCCTAAAATTGAACAGCTACTACATTGGCACCCAAGATATGATTCGTTGGTTGCCCAACAATCTGGGCATATGGTCCCCGGTCAACGTGGATGAGGTTAGGATATATGGAGCAGAAGTGGAACTTGGATTCAAGAAATCCATACGGGAAAAACATCAAATCGATTTTAAAACCCATTACGCGTATACGGTTTCCGAAGACAAGGAAACTGGGCAGCAGTTGATTTATGTTCCTTTTCATAGAGGGAATGCTTCTGTTTCTTATCGATTTGCAAATTTTGGCCTGTTTTACCAACACCTGTACAATGGAGCCGTAAGCATTATAGGGGGGGAGTTGGAAGGCTACCAAGTTGCGAATGCAGGAATTACCTACAATCTAAAAACGAAAGGGAAATTAAGGTCCAGACTCGATCTAACCCTCAACAACTTATTCAATACATATTACGAAAATATAGCATTGCGACCAATGCCCAATCGAAACATTCAAACCCAATTAGTATTAAACTTTTAAAATGAGAAACAACAAACTTTTTTTGATTACTGCTTTAATAGGCCTGGTATTTACATCCTGTGAACAGGATGATGACCCAACTGTATTACCTGGTGTAAGTGTCTCGGTTACGCAAAATACCTTTAGTGAAGGCGACGGAACTATTGTGGTATCGTTTAGCACAACCGAGACATTCGCTACTGATGCAACACTGACCTATGAAGTTTCAGGAACTGCTACGGCCGGAGAAGATTATGAAACACTCTCCGGAAATTTGACCCTATCCGCTGGGGAAAACACGGTAACCCAAAATTTGGTACTTAGAGATGATGATGAGGTTGAACAGAGTGAAGAGATCACCATTACGCTCACCGCTGTAGATGGGGAAACAGAATTTGTTGCTTCTGACAACACCATAACCTTGACTATAACTGATAACGATTCCTTTGCCTATGAAAATGGGATATTGGTGCTGCACGAAGGGAATTTCTTCGGAGGAAATGCTTCCGTATCCTTTGTGACGGAAGATTTAGGCACCACGACCAATGGCATTTTCAATGAAGTGAACGCTGCTGCTTTAGGGGATATTGCTCAAAGTATGACGTTCAACGGTGATTTAGCCTATATCGTGGTCAATAACTCACAAAAAGTGGAGGTGGTGAACCGCTATACCTTTGAAACTGTGGCCACCATAGATACTGGTTTTTTAAATCCACGCTATATGGCAATCGCTAATGGAAAAGGTTACGTGACCAATTGGGGTGATGGTTCAGATCCTGATGATGATTACGTTGCTGTTGTGAATTTGGAAAACAATACCGTGGAGGATACGATTGAAGTACCAGAGGGACCTGAATGGATTCTGGCCAATGAAAATACGCTTTATGTGGCGCATCAAGGTGGGTTTGGCCAAAACAATATAGTTTCGGTTATTGATGCAACAACTGATATGACTGGAAACGCCATAACGGTGGCTGATAGACCCAACTCCATGCAGTTGGCCAATGGCTCCCTTTGGGTGCTTTCTGGGGGTAACCCTTCTTGGACAGGAAATGAGACAGCTGGGCAATTGGATAAAATCAGTACAGCAGATAATTCAGTAGAGGAGACCTTCGAATTCGCACTTACGGAACATCCAGGTTACCTTTCTGTAGATGGGGAAGATCTGTATTATTTATTGAGTGGTTCCGTATATAAAATGAATGCGTCGGACACGGCATTACCAACTACTGCCGAAATCACAGGTGTTTCCTTTTATGATATGACTGTAAACGAGGGTCGATTATATGGTGTTGATGCCAAAGATTTTGTCAGCAATGGTTCTTTGGAGATTTACGATCTAAGCGATAATTCCCTTGTTGATTCCTTGGAAACATCCATAATTCCTGGTGCTGTTTACTTTAATGGAGCATTTGAGTTTTAAAATATTGAGTTAACTACCAAACCCATGGTTAGTAAACCTCGGTAAAGCACATGATCTTTATCGGGGTTTTTTTGAATTGCTTAATTTTAGTTTATGCTAAAAGTCTGTTCCTTTTTGCCAGCAGTGACCCAGATGTTATATGACATGGGTTTGGATAATCACTTGTTCGGGGTGACGTTCGAGTGTCCTGAGCAAGCCCTAAGGGAAAAACAGCCCGTTGTTAGATGCATTTTGGAAGGAAAAGATTTGTCCAGCAAGGAAATCGATGCGCTTTTTTCTGCCAGCAAACACCAGGGTAAAGATCTTTATTATGTAGATGGGCCTATATTGGAAGAAATTGCTCCTGATATCATCTTCACCCAGGATATGTGCGATATCTGTCAGATAGACACGGCCTGTACCGCTGCCGCAGTATCTAAATTGGATAAGCAACCTGAGCTGATTTCAATTAGTCCGGAATCTTTGGAGGATGTTTTTGAATCTGCCGTTACCATAGCTAGAGCCTTGGGAAAAGAGGAAGTTGCTTACACTTATCTTGATGCACTTCGAAAACGCTTAGACATAGTTGTAGACAAACTCAGAATTGCCAAAGCACCTCCCAAACGTGTAATGCTCTTGGAATGGTTGGACCCAATTTTTAATTGTGGCCACTGGATTCCGCACCAAATCGGTCTTGCCGGAGGAATCGATATGCTTTCAAATCCATCTGGGGACAGTATTGTTACCCAGTGGGATAAAATAATCCGGTACAATCCAGAAATTCTGGTAATTGCCCCATGTGGATTTACTGTGGAAAGAACATTGAAGGAATTACATTTATTAGGTACCAAAAAGGACTGGGATTCACTTAGGGCGGTGCAAGAAAACAGGGTCTACCTTGCAGATTTCGACCTTTTCACCCAGTCATCAGCCAATACACTGGTCAACGGTATTGAACTCTTGGCGGGAATTTTTCATCCGGAAGCTGTAGCAATTCCAGAACACTTAAAAAGGAAATACAGGCACGTTGATGGGCATTTTGCTACCATAGGATATAGAAAATAAAAAAGCGGCCGATCGCCGCTTTTTTTTTATTGTTTACCCATATCCAAAGGCTTATCCAAATACATATTATCCCGCAAGGGTGTTTCCACTCTGGAACTTGTTAAAAGTTTTGCGGGCATTTGTACGGAGAAACTCCTTTTACTGGTTACTCCTGTAATTTCTTCAATGGCTCTAGCCAACAAAGGTTCGTCTGGATCACCCAGAACGCCCAGATTGGCCAAATCTTCTTCCAACACTATATTAGGGGCCAATCCATCTGTGTAATCGAAAAACCCATCGGCATTTTCATTTCTTCCTACCAAAGGTTGTATTCCCCAACTGTTGTTAGGGTTGATTTGGTTCTCACGATCACTGTTATAGATGAAGCTATTGTCCGGGTCATCCACAAGGGTGATGGAGAATTCGTTTTTGCCTCGCGTGGTCTCGCCAACATGGAAAATTTCAACATAGGGAGCCAATCCGTTTATGACCAATTCACTGGCGGACGCCGAACTGTTCGTGGCAATCACATGGACCTTGCTCAGATTTAGCGTATTGATAGCAGTGGTTCCCGTGGTACTGGCAAAGTAATCCTCCAATTGTTCCGCGCTTAACTGATCCTGGATTTTGTTGTTCCATCTTTGCCTAATGTAAAGTTCATCGGTATTGGTGCTGTAGATCATACTGGCAAGCAATCGGGATGTGTTTACAGAACCTCCCGGATTATAGCGCATATCCAACACCAATTCGGTGGCTCCCTCGGCCTTAAATTGTCCAAAGGCGGCATTGAGCTGTTCATTAAAGCTGCTCAGGAAACGGTTGTACATCAGATAGGCGATTTTGGTACCATTGATATCTAAAGTTTTGGCCACCAAAATAGGGTCTTCGACTTGGTTTTCAACTTTGGTCAACTCAATTTCGGTATCATTGTCCACAATCTCTTCGTTAACAATATCCGCGAGACCCAGCGTATAGGTATCGTTTCCATTGAACAAAAGGTTCACATAGTTACCAAGGGTCAGTTGTTGTCCATCCACCCGGGTAAATATATCCCCTCTTTTTATGTCGGTCGTTGATGCGTCGGAGTTCGGAACAATGTACTGGACATACCCGAAGAGGCCGTCTCCTTCAGAAAATCGGACTAAGCCAAACTCCAAACCATTACTTTTGGAAACTCCAGATAGGTTATTGACCAGTTCTTCATAGTTTTCGTTAAGGAAACTGAAACGATCATCTTCAAATAGAAGCACATCAAAATAAAAATCTTCCGGGTTGGGTGTCTGACCCAGAAAATCAGTGAATTCCTCGTTATTGGTAAAGCGGGTATCTGCCAAATCGGGGACACTGGCCTGCCAAAAATACCATAGGTTCATGGCGTTCCACATGAATGCTTGGGCAGCCAAGGTGTTATCGATTGTACCTGGGGGATCTGGATTTGGGTTTTCAATCCCATTGTCGTCACTGGAGCAAGAAGTAAACAGGAGCCCAATTCCGACAAATAAGAACAGCAATTTTTTCATAGCAAAATTTTGGTTTAATTCATCAATTATCATTCCACACCTTCAATAATACTTAGGTATTTGTAGAATTTATTTATAATTTCTTACAATGAATTGGTTCACAAATTAGCCACATATCAGCAGAATACAAATTTTTTGTAACAAATTTCGATATACGTCGTCGAGATAATGTAAGCAAGGAAACAAAGCTTGCAGCAACTAAGAAAACCTAATGAAACAAGCCGAATTTTTAAATGTGGTAATGCCTTTTAAGGATAAACTATATAGACTGGCAAAGCGCTTATTGGTTTCTAGGGAAGAGGCGGAAGATGCCACGCAGGAGATTTTGCTGAAACTGTGGGCAAAAAATGAATCCATGGGAGAGTACAAGAACGTTGAAGCTTTCGCGATGACCATGACCAAGAATTTCTGCCTTGACCGACTAAAGTCGAAACAGGCTAGTAACCTTAAATTGGTCCACAGTAATTATCAGGATGAAAGCACATCCTTACAAAAACAACTGGAGGCAGAGGACAGTATAGGATGGATGGAGCGCATTATGGAGGAACTGCCGGAGCAACAAAAAATGGTATTGCAGCTGAGGGATGTGGAACAATACGATTTTGAGGAGATATGTGCCTTAATGGAAATGAAACCCACAGCAGTGCGTGTAGCACTTTCCAGGGCAAGAAAAACAGTACGACAAGAATTGATAAAAAAACATAGCTATGGAATTGGATAACATAGAAAAATTATTGGAAAAGTATTTTGAGGCAACCACTACCATTGCTGAGGAAAAGGATTTGCAGACCTATTTTTCGCAAAAAGATGTAGCGGCCCATTTGGAGCAATATCGCCCCATGTTCAATTATTTTTCCAACGCCAAGGAGGAGCGCTATACCAAACAGGTTCCATTAAAACCTAGAAAAAACTACTACAAGTGGATTTCCGTTGCAGCCGTGGCCGTTTTAACCTTTGGCATCTATTTTGGTAACCAGTATAGAGAAAAACAACAGGCGGAATACGCCTATCAGGAAACCAAAAAAGCCTTTGAGCTCTTGGCCGAGAATTTTGGAAAAGGTACAGAGAAGGTGGCCTATTTACAGGAGTTTGAAGTAGCAAAACAAAAAATTTACAACAATAATTAAATCGTAAACAATGAAAAGGAATATTTTAATTTTATTAATCGCTGTTATACCACTGTCCGGGTTTTCCCAGTCCTTGTTTGACCAATATGAGGATTTGGATGAGGTAACCTCCGTAGTGGTGAACAAAAGCATGTTCAATCTGCTGGCTAAGATAGATGTAGAGGTTGATGACCCCGAAGCCCAGGATTTTATGGATATTGCCAGCAGTTTAAGAAGTCTTAAGGTGTTTACCACGGATAATGAGAAGATAGGGGCCGATATGAAACGCTCCGTCGGCAGTTATTTAAAATCGTCAACCATGGAGGAGTTGATGCGGGTGAAAGACAAGGATGCCAATGTAAAGTTTTACATCAAAGAAGGTAAAGATGCAGACCATGTGAGTGAACTCTTGATGTTCGTAACGGGTTTAAAAGATGTAGAGGCCGATGGTAGAAAATTTGAGACAGTCCTATTATCCTTGACCGGGGATATTGATTTGAACAAAATCAATTCCTTGACCAAAAAGATGAACTTGCCCAAAGAACTTAAT